>CAMQVI010000065.1 GCA_947038195.1 uncultured Brevinema sp. | reverse complement strand
GCATATAAGTAATCAAACCCGTTCTACTACTTCCTAAATCTATCCCTTCATACAATTCTTGAGCAGCACGCATTGTTTTTGCAGCAGCCCAACCTAATAAGTTGTTAGCCGCTTGTTGTAGAGTACTCGTAATAAAGGGAGCAGAAGCTTTGGTTTGAGAAGGCGTTTTTTTAACTTCTTTCACCGTAAAGTCTTTTCCTTTTATCTCTTTTAATAAAACGTCCATTTCTTTTTTTGAACTAATCACTTGTTGTTTATCTTTGTTTTCTAATTCATTAGGAGATACAATTCTTTTTTGACCTACTTTATTTAAAGTAGCTTCAAATTTTTGTTTTTCCGCCATTAAATTAGCTGTAAGTGTCCAATATTCTTGAGGAATAAAAGCTTCTATCTCTTTTTCTCTTTCTACAATAATTCTCAAAGTAGTAGATTGTACACGACCAGCAGAAAGTTTGCCTTTGACTTTTTTCCAAAGTAAAGGACTCAGCCCATAACCGAACAATCTATCAATAACTCTACGACCTTGTTGGGCATTTACGAGAGCTACCGTGATTTCAGCAGGTTCGGAAACTGCTTTTAGAATAGCGTCTTTCGTGATTTCACTAAAACGTATTCTTTTAATAGGAATTTCTCTTTTTAATTTTGGTAATGCTTTTTCTTCAAAATAATTTTTCAAATGACTGGCAATAGCCTCGCCCTCACGATCAGGGTCAGATGCTAATAATATTTCACTAGCATTTTTAACAGCGTCCATAAGCTCTTTCATCACTTTACTACGATCACGCATCACAATATAACGAGGTTCAAAGGTTTCCGTGTCTATCCCTAAAGTTGATTTAGGTAAGTCAATCACATGTCCTGCAGATGCTTTAATAGTATAGCTAGGTCCTAGATACTTTTTAAGTGTTGTTGCTTTGGAGGGAGACTCAACAATAATTAGTTTTGTTAATTTTGTCACTTTCTTAGTAGTTTTTTTAGCAGGTTTCTTGGTAGCACTTGCAGGTTTTGTAGCTTTAGGGACAGTTGCCATATAAACTCCTTTGGGGTTTTTGGTAAAAGACAATGATTTAGTATTGATAATTATATAGATAGTTTTGCTAAATAGTCAAGAATAATCACAAAATTAATAAAAAAACCTTTTTATTTCTCCAAATAAAAAGGCTATTTATCGTAAAAAGATTCTATTTTTCTTTTCTTTTTTGAAGTATTTGCTCCATCATCAACCAATCATGCTCTTCGTCAATTTCTACATAAGTATCTTCTGACATCTCACAAAGTCCTATTTTTCCTGACAAATAAAATTTATCTCTTAAAATATTCTCTCTACTATTAATATAAAAAGCTCCATTTTCTACTAATATCCCTCTCCAATCTTGACGGCGAGGTTTGTTAGGCATAGGGTAATTTGGCAAATGAGTATCTTCATCCCATATAAAACGGTGTTGTCTTACAACGGATAAAGCAGAATTATATCCTTGATCAAGTAATTCTAAGCCTCTGGTAATATCATCTGCAGAAACGAGAGGAGAAGTGGCTTGCACCAAAACAAGATTTTCAAACTCTATTTGTTGAGAAATCTCTAATACCACATCTATAGTAGGAGAAATATTAGTAGACACTTCTGGAGTACGTCCCATAACTATGATTTTATCAGAAGGATATTCTTTAATAACCTTAGCTATTTCATCAGAATCTGTAGCTACGACCACGGTATCTATTAAATCACATTGTGTTACCGCATCTAAAGCATAATAAGCTAAAGGTCTTCCGTCCAGTAGTTTTATATTTTTAAGAGGAATAGACTCACTTCCCCCTCTTAGGGGGATAAAAGCTATATTTTTCATATTTTTACTACCTTATTTTATTAATTTTTTAGATTGCCCCTAGAAACATAGGTTCAATCTATAATAATCCAAGCTATTTAGATCCTAAGGAACTTCAATGCCCTTTTTATCCTTATCTTAATTGCCTAACTACTTATATAGTTAATTATACGCTAAAAAATATTTTTTCACAAGATACCCTTAGTGCTTATATTTCTTTATAAAATCTTCTTCTTTCCTCCATCAAATCGGCAATCTATATATATATCGTAGAAATACCTTTACAATTATTAAAAATATGTTATAATAATCCTTATATATTATTATAAGGATAGATGATGACAAGAGTTTTTTCTGGAGCTTTCTTAGGTTTAGACAGCTTAACAATAGAAATAGAAATAGACATTAGATCCAAATTAAAAAACTTTGAGATCGTGGGACTCCCTAGTGCAGCTGTCAAAGAATCCAACAAAAGAGTCGAAGCCGCTATTGTGAATTCAGGCTTTCATTTCCCTGGGAAACAAATTGTCGTCAACCTCGCTCCAGCTGGAGTACGTAAAATAGGGACTTTATTTGATCTCCCCATAGCTTTGGGTATTTTAGCCGAAGAGTCTGATATGGAAATACCTAATGATACTTTTATTGCGGGAGAATTATCCTTAGACGGAAGGCTAAGACCAGCTCAAGGCATCCTTCTCTTAGCAGGACACGCCTTAGATAATGGTTTTAAAACTTTTATCTGTCCCCTAGAAAACGCCCATGAAGCTATGCTTATAGAAGGACTACAAGTAATAGCTATTAGCAATCTCGCCGAAGCATTTGAAATATTAAATGGGACGAGAGATATCCCCAAAATAAAAATCGAAACCAAAGCTGCCTCCTATGAGAATCTGGGTTGTTTTAGTGATGTCAAAGGACAAGAAAGTGCTAAAAGAGCTTTAGAAATTGCTGCTGCTGGTGGACATAATATCCTTATGTTAGGGCCTCCAGGAACAGGTAAGACCATGCTCGCCAAAAGACTTTCAGGTATTTTACCCATAATGGATATGAGAGAATCCTTAGAAACCTCTAAAATCCATAGTGTTCTCGGCTTATTAGAACAAAATACCCTCATTCAACAACGCCCCTTCAGAGCTCCTCATCATACAGCATCAGACATCTCTATTGTAGGAGGGGGACGTTTCCCTAAACCTGGGGAGATTAGCCTATCTCATAATGGAATTTTATTCATGGACGAGATGCAGGAATTTAGCAGTGCTGTTATTCAAGTATTAAGACAGCCTCTTGAAGAGAAAAAAATCACAATATCCCGAGCCGAAGGATCTGTAGAATTTCCCGCTCGATTTATGCTCGTTGGAGCAATGAACCCATCTAAAGGAGCCCAACGAGATATCAATAGTGCATGGGATGTAGAAGATATTAAAAAATTGATCAAAAAACTATCTTATCCATTTCTTGATAGAATAGATATGCACATACAAGTGGGTTCCGTCCCTTACGAAAAATTAGACAAAAGTCAAAAAGGCGAAGGCTCAGAGACGATCAAAAAAAGAGTGGAAGAAGCAAGACTAATTCAGATTGAACGCTTTAAAGATTCCCCTATTACGGTCAATGCTGATATGAGCCCTAAGATGCTAGAGCTTTTTTGCGAGCCTAGTCCTACCGCTAAAGATATTTTGAAAATGGCTATGGACAAGTTAAATCTCTCCCTACGTTCCTATGATAAGATTATAAAATGCGCGAGGACTATAGCTGATTTAGCGGGAGATACTACCATAAACGAAATTCATATTAGTGAGGCTTTACAGTACAGAGCCTTGGATAGAATACTTTCCGACAATTATTAGTAAATAAACTCCCAAGAATATTGACAAATGCTATAAAATTGGGTATAATATCTCTCAATACGCATTTTTATAAATGCATACGACTTATAAAAGGAGACCTTACATGTACGCAATGGTAGAAATTGGTGGACAAACCCACAAAGCTGAAAAAGGTTCAGAATTTCTTGTCAATCTTATGGATGGCGAAAAAGGAGCAAACTTAAATTTCGACAAAGTTACTATGATTTCTGATTCTGGCACCGTTGAAATTGGAGCACCTTACCTTAACGCCTCTATAAAAGTAGAAATCGTTGAACCTATAGTTAAAGGTAAAAAGCTTACTGTTTTTAAATATAAAAACAAGACTAATTATCATGTGAAAACAGGGCATAGACAAAAATATACCCTTATTAAAATTGTTGATATCACAAAATAATGATATCTCTCATTCTTAATGAGACCCCAGACTTTTATATAATAAAAGCGACGGGACACAGTGGAAAGCAAAACGAAAGTATTGTTTGTGCAAGTGTGTCTATATTATTTGAGACATGGCGTTTAACAGAAATAGCCTTACAAAGTACCCCTATCACCGTAGGAGATGGTATTTTAGAAGCTTCTGTCATGAAGACCCCTATTTCTCAAATATTATTTACCCAATTATGCATAGGCTCCCAAGCCCTACAAAAACAATACCCTAGTGAGATTTCCCTCAATATTGGAGGATAAAAATGGCATCAAAAAAAGCTGGTGGATCGGCCAAAAACGGTCGCGATAGTACGTCGAAGAGACTCGGCGTTAAAAAATTCGGTGGTGAAGCTGTAATTTCAGGTAATATCATCATACGTCAACGTGGTACTAAATACCACCCAGGTCTTTCTGTGGGTAGAGGCGGAGATGATACTCTTTTCGCTCTTGCAGACGGATTTGTTACCTTTACTTCTCGTAGAGGAAAAACTGTAGTTAACGTGACTCCTGAGTAACAGACAAATAATAAAAATATGTAAAACTAGGTATTCTCTTTTTCACACTAGAATTCCCTTGTATATATAGGTAAGTACTATGTTAAACCAAGAGCAACTGAAAGAATTTCATGATCAATTATCAATCATGAAAAGTGAGTTAATCGAGACCATTCAAAGCGAAATCGCAGATGAAGAAAGTCCTTTTAATGTGCCAGGTGATATGGCAGACAAAGCAGAGGCTATTACTTACGTATCCGTAAGTGAAGAGCTTACTGCTGGACAAAAAATCACTTTAGATAAAATTGACAGAGCTATCAAAAGAATAGAAGATAAAATATATGGTAAATGTACTATATGTTCTAATCTTATAGAGCTTGATAGATTATCTGTTATTCCTTACGCTGAAACGTGTAAAGAACACATGCAATAAAAAAATATAAAAGTCTCTTTTTTAAGAGGCTTTTATTTTATCATAAATGAGGAACTTTTTATGAAAAATCGCTTAAGCCTCTTTTTTCTATTATTTTTAGTATCTTGTGGAGCTTCCATTAACCAAGAAGACCAAGTATTCCAAGTTAAAGACGGAGATACTATGGCCCGTGTTACCCAAAGATTGATTAATGATGATATCATTGACAGTAAACTCCCCTTTCGTGTTCTTGCTAAAGTCACAGGTAAAGACTCCAAACTCAAAATCGGAACTTATACTATTCCCGTAAATACCTCCTACAATAAGATCTTAAAAATCCTCATATCAGGGAAAGGTGTAGGTATTCTTATTACTATACCAGAAGGCTTTAACTCTTTCCAGATCGCTGCCCTTTTAGAAGATAATGAGATTATAGTAGCTAAAGACTTTCTCAACGAAATTTCTAAAGATTATTGGCTTAAAAAATTTGATATCCTCCCAAACCCACCTTACACCATTAATTCTACTCGTAGACTTACAGACCATAATAATTCCATCTTTGCCATTCCAGATAAATTTCCTAGAAATTCTTTAGAAGGCTATCTTTTTCCAGACACCTATTCTTTCGAAAAAAATATGTCTGCTAGCAATATTGTAGCCACCATGGTGAACCATTTTTTTAGTATCGTTGACGATTCTATCAGAGAACAAATCAAAGCGACGGGGCATACCTTAAACGAAGCTATCACCTTAGCATCTATTATCCAAAAAGAAGCTAGTAACAACGAAGAAATGCCCGAAGTAGCTGGAGTTTACCAAAATAGAATAGACATCAACATGATCCTCCAAGCAGACCCTACTATTATCTATGCTTTAATCTTAGATGGCGAATACACAGGAGATATAAGGTTCAAACACCTCCGTCCCCCATGGCCTTCCCCTTATAATACCTACTATGTCAATGGTTTACCCCCAGGGCCTATAGCTAGCCCGGGAAAAGATGCTATCTTAGCCACCCTAAACCCCACCCAGCACGACTATTACTATTTTGTTGGCAATCCCAATGGTAAACACACTTTCTCTAAAACCCTTGCCGAACACAACAAAGCAGTAGACCTTTGGGTAAAATATAGAAAAGGTTCCTAATATGAGTAATAAAAATGAGATTGTCCAGCTCCTAGATTCTATCCTCTCACCTCATCAGATTAAAGATTACACCTATAACGGTTTACAATTTGAAGGTAAAGATAATATTTCCCACATAGCCTGTGCTGTCGATGTTTCTTTAGAAACACTCCAAAAAGCAGAAGAAATAGGCGTAGACTTGTTGATTACGCATCATGGTATGATTTGGGGAGGGCTTGACCGCATCGTCAGCTTCGACAAAAAAAGACTAGCCGTCCTCTTCAAAAACGACATCAATCTCTATTGCTCCCACCTTCCTTTAGATATACACCCTAAATATGGCAATAATGCTATACTCATGGATCTTTTAGATTTAAAAAGCACGGGAGAGCCTTTCTTTCAAGTTGGTTATTTCGCCACCTGTCAAACCACCTACTCCGAGCTTATCCAAAAAATTAAAACCCACGTTTCCGAGCAGCTTGTGACTATGCCCTTTGGACCTACTACCATATCTCAAGTTGCCATTTGTTCTGGAGGAGCTACCCTAGACCTCAAGGCCTTGACCGAAGCCTACCAAAAAGGTGTTCATACTATTATTAGTGGGGAGACAAACAGCCTTTATTATCACTATGCTAAAGAGCTCTCTATGAATATTATATGTGCTGGGCATTATGCTACTGAAGTTTTTGGTGTTCAAGCACTTACTAAAGAATTGAAAAATCATTATCCTTCCCTTAAAGACACTTTTATAGACTTCCCTACAGGCTTTTAGCCCCAACACTCTACTATTATATTTCTAGTGCTAGGTTTCCAACATTCTTCATTGGAGGGTATAGAAAAAAGATGTTCTCTATAATAAAGTTTGGTATACACAAAAAGCACCCTAGAATATAGAGTGCTTTTTTATTATACTTTGATTAAAACTAAAAATTTTTATTTAGAGCTATATTTATTCTGGAGATATGAAACATAAGGCTGAGAGTCAATAGGAGTTTTTATTACTTTTTCTATTAACTCTTTTGTTGTATAAATAGCTCCATGCCTATAAATATTTGCGCTTAACCATTCTGTCAAAGAATTTATATTTCCCGATTTTATTTTCTGAGCCCATGAAGGATCAGATTTTTTATACATATCATATATTTGAGTAGCATAAATATTACCTAGTGTATAAGTGGGAAAATAACCAAAATAACCACTAGCCCAATGAACATCTTGTAGTACCCCAGACAAATCATCTGGAGGTGTTATTCCAAGGTATTCAGAATATTTTTCATTCCAAATTTTAGGCACTAAGGCTATATCTAAATCATTATTAATAATCTCTTTTTCTACTTCATAACGAATAATAATATGTAAATTATAAGAAACTTCATCAGCATCCATTCTTATCAAAGACGGAGTACAGACATTAATTAAATCATAAAAATCATTGAAACTTGTTTTTTTTAGGACAGGGAATTGCTCTTGGAGTTTAGGAAAATAATAGTATAAAAATTCTTCACTACGCCCAAGATTGTTTTCATACAAGCGAGCACTTGCTTCGTGGAGACTCATAGAAGCCACTTCACTTAAATAAGTCCCATTTAATTTAGAGCTAATATTCTGTTCATAGACTCCGTGCCCACCTTCATGTAATGCAGTGAAAAAAGCTGGTCTAAAATCATCCCTTTCATAGTATGTTGTGATACGAACATCTTGATTTCCTGTGGCTAGTGTCATAGGATGGGTACTACTACTAAGAGACCCTGAATCCAAATTAAATCCTATTATTTTCAGAAGATCAAGAGACATTGATTCCTGAATATTATCAGGGTATACTTGATCCTTAATAAAATCTTTAGTTTTATTGTTTTTATTATTTTTTATAATACTAATACAGTGTTCTTTTAATTCAGAGAAAAGCACATCTAAAAAATCTGTGGTGAGATTTTCTTCATGGATATTTAACAATCCATTATAAGGATTGTCTTTATATCCTAGAGAATATGAGATATCTTTGTAACTTTGTATTAATTCTTTAAGTGCGGGGGCATATACCATATAATCATTTTTAGACCGAGCTTCTTCCCATTTTAGTTCTGCTTCAGCTATATTTTCATTATATTTCTGGTAAATATGTTCTGGGATTTCACTAAACGAAGCTCTCTCTCTCTTTATTTTTCTAATAATACCTTGCTCTACATCAGATTTTTCTTGTTGATCTAATTGAACTATAAGCTCTAGCAATTCCTCAGAGGCTAGTTTATCTTTTAAGCTTGTACTAATATAATTAATGATCAAACCTCTATGGTGAGTTGCATTAATAGGCATATTTGTAATTTTATCCCAGTATAAAAGCCCCGTAGATAGTTGTTTTAGGTATTCTAGTTCTAAAAGTTTATTTTTTAATAAATCACTTAGCATCCTACACCTCTAATTCTGTATCGTCTGAAGGAATATTGAATTTTTTATAAAGTGTGATTAATAAGGTAAGACTAGCTACGACATAAATCGCGGAGGCATAGAAATAAGCATATCTATAACCTTCGAGGGTCGTGAAAATATATTTTTCTGTAATGATACCTGCTAAAATACTTATTAATCCCGATGTAACAAAAATCAAAGAACTATAAGCTGGTCGAAGGTTTGCAGGAACTAACTCCATTGGTAAAGAGCTATCAATAGGAAATCCTAAATTCATAAATCCTGATCTCAAGAAAAGTGCAGCCCCAACAACGGGAATCATATAGACCCCAAAACTATCTCCCATAGCAATTGTAATCATAAAAGGAATAGATAAAAGCCCCGCCCCACCTAAGGTAATAATTTGTCCAAAACGCTTAACAGCTCTCGGTGTTTGAGTCATAAATAACACTAGTGCTAAATAAGAAAAAGATACTAAAAAGGAAGCTGTTACTCTATCAATATTAAGATTTCTATTTAAAAATACAGTTAGGTAGGGAGTGAAAAACCCCATCCCCAAGGAAATTAAACACCAGTAAACAAGATAAGACAAGGCATATTTATTTGTAAGCGTTTTAAAAATAGACTGTATTTTATGCTTTAGAGATTCGTGTTCTGTTTCTGACTCAATTTGGGTATAATCCTTTTTTTCTTCTTTTAATAAAAATACAGGAATCAATGATAAAATGGCAATAATACCTGTATATAAAAGAACATCCTTATTTGCATACATATAAAATTCTTTAAGTTCTGTAGTTAATCCAGCGACATCACCCGTTAATAGTCTTGCCTCATTGAATGGTAACTGACTTCTCTGGGCGAAACGAAACACTGTCACAAGTCCCCCTAAAAAGGTAGTGATTAACCATCCTGTATAACCTATATAATATATTTTTGAATACCAAGCTGTTTTGTTTTCTGCATTTGTGTACGTTGCTGTAAAAGACGCTAATATTACATAATGTAATTGTAAGCCTACCAATACACAGAGGGTAGCGAGAGAATACACAAATTCGTTTTTAATGTATAAGACCATAAAAATAGCCAAAATACAGCTTAAAGGACAAAGTAATAGTGTATACTTAAATCCAATTTTATTGACTAATAAAACTAAAAATGCACTAATAAAAGTAGCATATCCATAGTAAGACCAAAATGATGTCGCCACTTGAATAGAAACATCTTGTAAGTAGTTAACATAAGAGTCATAAATGACTCCACTAATAAAATTACTACAGGTAAAACTGATAGTAAACATTATCAAATTCCACAACAATCGCTTTTGATTAACTTGTTCCATAAAAAACCCCTATTTTTAATATATTATATTTTGTTATTATACTATATCATTGGTATTAATACAATAATATCAATGATAAGACGTTTGGAGTGAAAGAAAATTAAAACCCACCTTCTATAATGAAGGTGGGTTTTTGATTTATTAAATTTATTTCAAGGCTTGTTTCATAGCATCAGCGAGAAATTCCACATCTGATCCAATAATCACTTGTACAGAATCATGTAATTTCATAATACCTTTTGCACCAAGTTGTTTGATTTTTGCTTCATCAATGAGCTCTGAATTATGTAATTTGATACGAAGTCTTGTAACACAATTTGTTAACTCTGTGAAATTTTCTTTTCCACCCAAAGCTTCTATATATAAAGGAGCTGCATCATCATAAGAATCTTTTTTAGGATTAGAGTTCTCTGTTGAGATTATTTCATCTGGGTTACGTCCTGGAGTATTAAGATTTAGAGCTTTAATAAGTGTATAAAAAACAAAGAAATATACTGCGGCAAATCCCAATCCTAAAACAGGAATCAGCCAGCCATTCGTAAAACGAGTCCAAGATAAGATAAGGTCAATGAGACCTCCAGAGAACGTAAATCCTGCTTTTAATCCAAGAATATTAGCAAGGGCAAAACTTGTTCCCATTA
>CAMQVI010000064.1 GCA_947038195.1 uncultured Brevinema sp. | reverse complement strand
ACATCGTATAAATCCGTAAAGAAAAGTACTCTTTCACCATGTAGCTCAGTCCATCCATGACTTACCCCTACATAAAGAGGACCGACTTCCCTATCACTAAGCGTATAGTAAAAACGATAGTATGCTTGTTCATTATTTCTAACTTCAACTAACTCCATTCTAACTTCCTGATTAGCGAGACCAACTTCACGATGAAGGACAAACCTCACATCAAAGTCCCCATTTCTATTGAAATAAATAGAACCAGTACCAGCAGGTTGAATATACATCCAGTCTCTTCTATAAATACTATCAATAAAACTGTCTTCGAAATGATTTTCTTCCCTATTTATAAAACAAGAATTAAAAAGTAATAATACAAGTACTAGTAGTTTTTTCATCTTCTATCCCTTAAAATATTCATTGTCTTTTTTTCTTTATAAAGATAATGATTTATTGAGGACCAAATTTAGTCCCTGTAAAATCTAATTTAACATCTTTAAAGACAGAAATAAGGTATTCTAGGAAAGGAGGGCTACCAGCTAAGATAGTAGGCTCATCCAAATCAAAAGGGCTACCGTCTAAGTTTGTCACTTCGCCACCAGCTTCTTTAAGGATAAGTACTCCACCAGCCATATCCCAAGGGAGTAGACCTATTTCAGAAAGTCCATCAATACGTCCACATGCAATATAAGCGAGAGATAAAGCAGCACAACCAAGACGTCTAATAGTACGAATATCTCCATATAGTTTATTAGCAGCTTCCATCATAGGCTCTCTTAGTTGAGGTTCTCTTCTTAATCCAAAAGCAATATATGCTTTTTTGAGAGATGCTAACTCAGAAACAAAGATTCTTTCTCCATTCCTATAAGCACCCATATCTTTAGCAGCATAAAATTCTTCGTCCATAATAGGATTATTAACAATCCCCACGACCAATTCTCCGTCTATTTCTACCCCAATCGTCACAGCAACAAGAGGAATATGACGTGTAAAATTAGCAGTACCATCTATAGGATCCACAATCCAACGAATTCTAGAATTAGAGTGATTTTCCCCACCTTCTTCTCCTAAGATAGCATGCTCTGGAAAATGGGCTGAGATTGTTTCTCTGATGACTCTTTCTGCTTCTCTATCACATTCTGTTACGGGATCTATATCATCTTTCCATTCTACTCTTTGAGTAGAGCTAAAACCTTTTTTTATAATACGCCCTGCTTCCCAAGAAGCGATCCTTGCGACATCTAAATAACGTTGTATTTCTGTATACCTTTGTATATCACCACGTGCTAATTTTTTATCCATAATAAATCTCCTGTAGATTTCTTAATAACTCTTCTATTATATATCATATCATACCATATATTTTTTTTTTGTCAATATAAATTGTATATATTTCATAAAATAAAAGTCCCTATTCAAGGGAAACATTTGTTTTTATTTATAATACTCATTTTTAATTATGATTAAGGGAAAAGCCCCCTAATTTCATTAAAGGGCTTTTAGTTACTATTTTTATAACTGTTCAAGAACAGCTTTAGGGTCTGTTCTTGTTTTATAATCAAGCTTAGCCTCAAGAAAAGTAATACTTCCGTCTTTTGAGATGATATACGTTGCTGGAGCAGGAAGCTCGTTTCTATCGTTTCCTTGTGAAGCACCCAAATCAATGCCAAATGATTTATAAGTATCCACAAGCTCTTTACTAAGTTGAAAAACGAGTCCTAACTCTTTAGAAAGCTTATTATCTATATCACTTAAAACGAGAAAACCCAGTCCTTGTTTTTCGACTAATGTTAGCGAATTATCAGGCACTTCAGGAGATATGGCTACCAGAGTTGCCCCTTTATTTTTAATTTCTGAGAGCAAGTTTTGATATCCTCGTAATTCTATATTACAATAAGGACACCACGCACCTCTATAAAAAGTTACTATCATAGGGCCATTTTTAAGTATATCATCTGAAGAGACAATTTTCCCCTCGTGATTGGGAAGATTGAAAGCAGGAAATTTATCTCCTTTTTTCTTCATATCTTTCAATGGATTAACGAGTTCCAATTCTTTTTGGAAGCCTTCCATAATTGCCAGAGATTCTTTAGCAATACGACTAGCAGAACTATCTGCTATCTCTTTTAGTTGTTCAGTGGTATTCATAATTCCTCCGAATATAGTTTGATACCTAAGTATAGCACAAATAAAATCCCCATTCAAGAAAAATCCCTCCCTTCCTTTGTTTATCTATATTGTTCCTATAAATACGCAGTTGAATTTTCCATTGTAAAAGAAGCGTATTTAAGAAAAAGCTCCCCTTTCATTGTATTTTTCAAAGATACCTTTTATAATATATCGTAGAAGATGAGATGCTCCAAATAATCCAAAAACAAAGTTCCTTACCACAAAGATAATTTTCATCTTTGTGATATTTTATATAATTGACTAAACAGTCTTTAAAAAAATAATATAGTGCATTTTTTGATGCGAATAAATCAAATTTTCAAAAACTCACTCTCACTTTTTTTGATAGTCTTCTTACTTTCCATCAAATAAAAACTCTTTATTATGGTATACAGAATAGTATCATTTTTTTCATTGACAAGAGCTGACAATCATACTACAATACTATAACAATATATTTAATACCGTATAATATTAGGAGGGATTGCGATGATTCGTAATATATTAATGACGGCTTATATGAGCCTATTGATTGTGGGATGTGGACAAGAAGAAGCCCCTAAAGATAAAGATACCCTAACCATTGCTGTAAAAGCAGGACCTGTATCTCTAAATCCTTACGGTTCTAATGATGTTAATTCAGGCGCCGTTCGTGCTAATTTGTTTGATTCTCTCTTAGAAAGAGATCAAGAAGGGAGCATTCAGCCCGCCCTCGCTACTAAATGGGAGCAACTATCCCCTACAGAGATTTTATTTACCCTACGTCCTAATGTTAAATTCCATAATGGTGAAACTTTAAGCGTAGAAGATGTTAAATTTAGTTTTGAGCTAGCTCTTGTCTCTCCAGAAATGGAACAATTCGTAAAAAGTATTAAAGGGGTAGACATCATTGATGCTTCTACTTTCAAGCTTGTTTTAAATGAGCCCTTCGCCCCTCTAATCAGTATCCTCCCTGAAGTAGAAATCCTCAACCAAAAAGCTATAGAAGTTGATAAAAGAGATATTGATCAAGACCCCGTAGGCACAGGTCCTTATAAACTCGAAAAATGGAATCATGGACAAAATACTAGCCTCGTAAGAAATGAAGACTATTGGAGAGAGCTAGCTATTATCCCTAATATTAATATGATAATAGTCCCCGAAGGGACAGCTCGATCTATTGCCCTAGAAACCAAAGAAGTAGATATTATTTATGAAGTAGTCCCTGTAGATGCCGAAAGAATAGAAAGCAATCCAGACCTCGTCCTCATAGGGAAATCCACTCCTGCTATTGAGTATTTAGGGATTAACGTAGGGGGGCCTGGTGCCAATCCTATTTGGGATGATATTAGAGTAAGAGAAGCCTTTGCCTTGGCTATTGATAAACAAGGCATCATTGATTCTGTTTATTTTGGAATGGGTACTTTACCTAGCTCCTTTGTTCATCCTAATCTTGTTGGATATTATGATGGTATTGTAGATAGACCTAGAGACATAAAAAAAGCACAAGCTCTTATTAAAGAAGCTGGTATTACAGATGACCAAGTAATTACCTTATATGGAGCTGAGGGATTAAGACCTAAAACCTTAGAAATCATCCAAGCTAACCTTCGTGAGATTGGCTTAAATGCTAACATCCAAATTTTAGAATGGGGGACTTTCTTAGAAGTTACTGCTCAAGGACAATCCGACGTCTATATTATGGGCTGGGTAACTACTAGTGGAGATGCCGATGGCTCTCTCTACCCTTTATTACATTCTACTGCTGCAGGCGGTGGGGGAAATCGCACTTATTTTGCTAACGCTAAAGTAGATAAACTCCTAGACCAAGCCAGAGTCGAAGTAAATCAAAATACAAGAATGCAGCTTTATAAAGAAGTGCAAGAAATTCTCTATACAGAACTCCCTGTAATTCCTGTATTTTATTATGTAGATGCTGTTGCAGCTTCGAAAGATATAGATGGGTTTATCTTTGACTTAGGGGTACAACATAGACTAAGAACCGTAAAATTCAAATCTTAAAATACCTATATAAAAACCACCTATAATTTATAAGTGGTTTTTATAATTTACTCTTTCTGATAATAGAAAAAAATATAAGTATTTTAATCATAAATACAGAAAAACATTCCCAAAAAACAAGCCTATATAGGCTTGTTTTTTATTACTATATCATCTATAATATCTATTATATAGGGAGGATTTAATTATGAAATTAGGTCTATTATTGCTATTATTAGGAAGTATCAATCTTTCTTACGGTGCAGAATCAACAGAATCTTTAGAACAATTACACACAGCTATTACAGAAGGAGACTTGGAACAAGTAAAAACCTTGTTTGATAGTGGCATTGATTTACAAGCTGTGATCGAGGATAATGGTGTAAACCCTTTACATCTCGCTGCTCAAAGAAAACAGTTAGAAATAGCCAAATATTTAGTAGATGAAGGTGCTGACGTCAATGCTCAAATGGATGAAAAAATCACACCTCTCCATCTTGCTGCTGATAAAGGAGCTTTAGAAATCGTAAAATATTTAGTAGATAATAAAGCAGATATTAATGCTCAAACTACAGAAGGTATTTCTCCTTTACATGCTGCTACTAGAGCAATGCGTGTAGTAACAGTAAAATATTTAGTAAGTAAAGGCGCTGACGTTAATATTCAAGATGATGAAAAAATCACACCTCTCTACTATGCAATTAAAAATGAAGATTTAGAAACAATAGAGTATCTAGTCAAAAAGAAAGCAGATATTAATGCTCAGGATGCTGATGGTGTTTCTCCTTTATATACTGCTGTTGGAGAAAATAATTTAGAAATAGTACAATACCTAGTTAAAAACAAAGCCAATATTAACATACAAACAGACAATAAAGAAACACCCTTATTTAATGCTACGAAAAGAGAACATTTAGAAATAGTACAATATTTAATAGATAAAGGCGCTAATATTAATGCCCCAACAGTCGCTGGTACGGCACCTTTACATAGTGCTGTCGAAAATGAAAACTTAGAAATGATACAATATTTAGTTAAAAATAAAGCAGATATTAACATACAAGATGATTACAATCACACCCCCTTATATTATGCTCTTGATATTGATGGTGATGATTTAGAATTTGTAAAATATTTAATAGATAATGGTGCTAATGCTAATATTGAAACCCAAGAAAGACTCACCTTACTACATATTGCTGTTAAAAAGGATAATTTAGAATTAGTAAAATACTTAGCAGATAATGGTGCAGCCATCAATATTAAAACGATCGATGGTGTCTCTCCTTTACATGATGCTATTGAAAATCAAAACTTAGAAATGACAAAATATCTAGTAGAGAAAGGAGCTGATGTCGGAGCCACCAATATAGAAGGTGTTACTCCTGTGCATTATGCTATTGGAGTAGACAGTTTAGAAATAGTTCAATATTTAGTAGATAAAGGTGCTGATCTTAATACTTCCAATATTTATGAAGTAGCATCTATACATTTTGCTGTTGGAATGGGCAATTTAGAAATAACCAAATACTTAGTAGAAAATAAAGCAGATATTAACGTCCAAACTGCCAATGATATTACCCCTTTACATATTGCCGTTGGAGAAGATAATTTAGAAATGGTAAAATACTTAGTGGAAAAAGGTGCTGATGTCAACGTCCCAATGGATCACGGACATACGCCACTTTATTACGCAGCACAGAATGAAAATTTTGAAATGATAAAATATTTGATTGACAATAAAGCAGATATTAATGCCGACATCGGTAATGGCTCTAATTTACTACATGTTGCTACCAGTACCCCTGATCAATTAGAAATGATAAAATATTTAGTTGAGAATGGAATCGATATTGATGCTCTAACAGATAACAATCATACAGCACTTCATTATGCTGCCATGACAGGAGAGCTAGCAGTCGTCCAATACCTCGTAGAAAAAGGTGCTAAAACTGATATTTTTTGTGACCGAGAACAGACAGCTCTTGGTGAAGCTATATCTTACGAACATGAAGAAATAGTAAAATATTTAGAAAGCTTAGAAAAAGAACCTCTTATATAAATCAAGTAAAATCCCCGCTTATCATTAAGTGGGGATTTTTTTATACATTTTAATCTTTCAATTACATGATTGCAGTTATACTAAAATGATGTTATAATAATTATATTATAGTAAAAAATAATTGATAAGGAAGAATGTTTGTGAAAAAAACAGTGTTATTTGTGATATTAGATAAGTATGCTGAATGGGAAGTAGCTTATTTAGCCCCATTAATTCTTGCTTTGGGACAAGATACATATTGTGTAAAAACAGTTTCCTTAACGAAAGACAGCGTTCAATCTTTGGGTGGGTTTACGACTCTCCCTGATTATGATATTGCATCCACTCCTACAGATTTTGAAGGCTTAGTACTCGTTGGAGGAATGTCATGGAGAGAAAAATCAGCGAAGCTAGTTGTCCCTCTGGTAGAACTAGCTTTAAAAAATGAAAAAGTCTTAGGTGGAATCTGTGATGCTTCTGCTTTTCTTGGTGCTCATGGTTTTCTAAACAACATCAATCACACCAGTAATGAGCTAAATGACTTAAAGAAATGGGCTGGAGACACATATACAGGAGAAGCTAAGTATATTGCACAAGATGCCGTAAGTGATCATAATATTATTACGGCTAATGGAACAGCCTCTTTGGAGTTTGCTAAAGAAGTTTTGATTGCCTTAAAAATCTCCCCTGAAAGTAAAATTATGGAATGGTACAATTTCTATAAACTTGGTTGTTACAAAGCCCCTACACCGATTTTTTAATTTTTTCAACAAACCCCTCCTCAAAAAAATATTTTCAATTCTTACAAATGTTCTATAACTGTATTTTTATAGAAATTATTGTATAATATGTCTAGGATCTTATAAGAAACTGCAGATATAGGTGGGAGATTATGATAAAAATCATAGGATTATTAATAATGAGCTTGGGAATATCGAGTTTCTCACATGGGGATGTTGTACCCTATATTCAGGAAGGAAATCTCAAAGAAGTACAAGCTTGTATAGAAGGGAAAGATATTAATTTCACGAATGATCTTGGAATATCTACATTGATGTATGCTGCTGTTTACGATCAATTAGAAATAGCAAAATACTTAGTCGAAAATGGAGCCAATATTCATCTTAAAGATAATAACGGAACCTCTATTGTAATGTATGCTGCACTCTATGGTAGATTAGAAATGGTAAAATACTTGATAAGTGTAGGCGCTAACACTAAAGATACCAACAGTTCAGGGTGGTCGCTATGGCAGGGGGCTTCAGCCAATGAGCACTTAGACGTCATAAAATATTTGGTGGAAATAGGGACAGATCTTGAGCTTGAAAAAAATAGCGAATGGCTCCTCTGGATAACGGCGATAAACCACACAAAAATTATACACTATTTGGTAGAACAAGGAAGTAATATTGAAGCTAAAAACCAAGATGGTGCTACTTCTTTAATGGTCGCTGCGGGATTTGGGAGCTTAGACATCGTGACCTATTTAGTAGATAAAGGGGCTGATATTGAAGCTATAAAAAATGATGGTACCACTCCATTAATGTATGCTGCCTTTAATGGACGACAAGATATAGTAAAATATCTCATTGAGCAAGGGGCAAATATTAAGATTAGGAATAAAAAGGGTGAAACAGCTCTACTGATGGCTTCCCGAAAAGGATATACAGAAGTCATTAAGTATCTAGAAAATATTCAATAAAAAACGAACCCTTTTCCCCACTACTGGACTTATATAGTATAACCCCCTAAATCATAATACAAGTAACTCCTGAAAATTACTATATTGTATTATACCTTAACAAAGACCCCTCCTTCATCGGAGGGATTTTTGTTATTAGTTGTTTGTTAATTCTTAGCTCATCTCCCAATTATAAAGACAAGAAAAATCCCCCTCTTGATTCGAATCAATATTTTCTAATAAGTATTGACATTCATGATGAATTATAGTATACTATTAACATAATATGTACAATATAGGAAAAAAGATGTTAAATTCTAAATTAAACACACTTTCCCAATCTTCTGTTAAACTATCTCATGTCTATTCTATTTTCTTTAGCTTTAGCATCAGGAGTTTGGTATAGGTTTTGTCTATTATATATAAAAATACATTAACCAATAAAAAAACTCCTCTTAACTTATAAGAGGAGTTTTTTTCGTTAAAATAGGAGTATAAAATGAATCTTCTTTTAGAAAAAAAATTACAAGAAATTGACTATATAGGTTCAGCCCTAAGCCTTATGTATTGGGATAGCTCTACAGAGATGCCTTCTAAAGGAGCCACCAAAAGAGGTGACCTCCTCGCTCATTTTGCTAATGACTATAAGACCAAAGTCACCTCCCCAGAGCTAATAGCCCTCATTGATGAATTAGCCCTCCAAGATAATCTCAGTGACACAGAAAAGGCCATTATTAGAACTATTAAAAAGAAATACGATTTTCTTAATTGCCTCCCCGAAGATTTTTATATCCCCTTTAAAAAAGATATCGCTTTGGCAGAATCTCTTTGGGAAGAAGCGAGAGAAAAAAATGATGTCACCATCTTCCTCCCTAGTCTTAAAAAAATAATCGATGGCAATAAACTAATCGCTAAGTATGTGGGCTACACGACTACTCCTTATGATGTCTTTCTTGATGAATACGAAAGAGGACTTTCTACAGAGCTTTTAGATCCTCTCTTTGAAAAGCTTAAAAAAGAATGTATTGCTATTGTTAAAAATATTCAGCAAACCACTAGCATTAAACATGAAGACATCATCCCTAAAGGCAATTACCCCAAAGAACAACAAAAAATCATGTCCTTAGAATTAATGGATATCATTAAGTTTAGCATGGACGCAGGCAATCTAAACGAAAGCACCCACCCTGTAACTAATTCTATTACAAATGATGATGTGCGTCTTACCGTAAACTATAACGAAAACGACTTTGCTGATGTTTATCTAGCAGCCCTCCATGAGGGAGGACACGGTCTATACGAACAAAATATCGACCCTCTATTATACGGCACCACCTTATGCAGTGGCACAGCCATGAGTATACACGAATCTTGCTCTCGCATGTACGAAAACGAGCTAGGACGAAGTAAAGCTTTCTTAAGTTACTATTACCCTCGCTTACAAGAGCTTTTCCCTCAATTAAAAGATATCTCCCTTGAAGAAATGTATAAAGGACTCAATCATTGTACCCCTTCACTTATTAGAATACATGCTGATGAAGTCACCTACAATCTCCATATTATCATTCGTTATGAAATGGAAAAACTAATGCTCAATGAAGATATACCCGTAGAAGAATTACCTAAAATTTGGAATCAAAAATACAAAGATTATTTGGGGATTGATGTGCCTTCTGACCTTTTAGGGATTTTACAGGATATCCATTGGTCTAATTCCCTCATAGGGTATTTCCCTTCCTACACTCTCGGTAGCATCTATGCCTCCCAATTATTTGATGTTTTCAAGAAAGAACACCTAACTTGGGAAAAAGATATTTCTTCAGGCAACATAGCCCCCTTAACAGAGTGGATGAAAAAAAATATCTACCAATATGGCTCCATTTATACCCCCTCAGAGCTTATTCAAAAAATCACAGGGGAAGAAATTAATGTAGACCACTATATTAATTATTTAAAAGATAAATATTATAATGTTTACGGTTTATAAAAAGATTATTATATGAATTATAAAATATGGGAATTGAAAATCCCATAAATTGAGAAAGGAGGATATATGTCTCAATTAGCTAAAAAACCATCTGTTTGGGGTGGCACAATGATTGTCGCTGGCACTACGGTAGGAGCAGGAATGTTAGCCTTGCCTACTACTTCTGCTGGTATGTGGTCTCTATGGTCCATGATTTTAATGGGTATCACATGGCTCTGTTTATTTCTTACGAGTAAAGCCTTACTTGAAGTAAACCTCCATTTTGAACCAGGTGCCAATTTTAATTCTTTGGTAAAGTCTACCTTAGGGCCTGTATGGAATGTCATTAACGGATTTTCTCTAGGTTTCGTTCTCTATCTTTTATTATATGCTTATACTAGTGGTGGTAGTTCCACGGTACATAATTTTCTTCAATCCTCCATGGGAATAGAGGGCAATAAAATAGTCATTGGGATTTTATTCCTTCTTGTACTAGCTCTTGTTGTTTGGATTAGTACAGCTGCTGTTGATAGAGTTGCTACTATTATGATGATTTCTTTAATTGTATCTTTTATAGCTTCTCTTAGTGGAATGGGTCTCAATCTCTCTATGGAAAACCTCCTCGACACCAATGGCGCTCAAGACGGACGATTTATATTCCTATGGGCAGCGGTATCTACTTACCTAACTTCTTTTGCCTTCCATTGTTCTGTCCCTAGCCTTGTTAAATACTTCGGCAAAGAGCCCAAAATCATAGAAAAATGTCTCATTTATGGAACAGGATTTGCTCTTGTTTGTTATATTATTTGGATCATCCTCACTCAAGGAACTATTTCCCGTGAAGAATTCAAAATGGTTATCGCCGA
>CAMQVI010000063.1 GCA_947038195.1 uncultured Brevinema sp. | reverse complement strand
CTTGCATTAGTATGAGGGGGTGTTTTATATAGTTATTAATCCCAACAAGGAGCCC
Source organism: uncultured Brevinema sp. (assembly GCA_947038195.1). Classification (GTDB taxonomy): domain Bacteria; phylum Spirochaetota; class Brevinematia; order Brevinematales; family Brevinemataceae; genus Brevinema_A. Next base: position 11,100 of record CAMQVI010000063.1, on the reverse strand, counting down.
TATTATTTAGTGTCAAGATTATCTTTAAGTATATAATATATATCTGAACTCTCATCATAAGAAAAACATATATTGTATCTCTTTATAAGTGTTCTTGTATATAGGTTTTTGCACCTTCTATATCTATCCATTCTCTAATATATGATAAATCTAATATTTCATCAGGTAGAAGATAGTCAAACTTTCTGTTTTCTTTATTTGCTCTAGGTAATTTTTCTACTAATTCTAGTAGGTCAAAACTATTCCAATCTATTTTTTTCAATATGGAAACTACTTCTTTTTTGTTTTGTGATAATACAAATCCTATTTTACATCTAGTACTACTAATATTCAAATATTTCAATATTAATACCATAGTATTTTGTATTATAGTTCCCTCTAGCACAAATAAAATATTAGATTCTTTTTCACAAGCTAAATTATATTGCTTAAAAGCTTGTTCTAGATAGTTTTTTGTGTTTTCATCAGCATAGCTAGGGACAAATTTCTTTTGATAGATTTCACGCATTTTTTCGTGTATTTTTCTATGAATTTTTTGATTACTTGAAATAAACATCAATGGCTTTTTAAACTTGGATGGCTTTATGAGAACAACACTTGTTTCTTCAATTACCTCTACTATTTCCCATCGTTTTCCAGCTAGTAATAAATGTTGTCCTTTTATTTGTTCTGCTAAAGGAAGTTTAGGGATAGTACCAATATCAGTTCCGTTATACACTAATCTCCATTCTTTATTTACACTAAATGTAGCGTAAAAAGTATAATGCTCAGTAATTCTTTCTCCTAATTTATCTAAAGATATATTATTAGCAGTATCTTGATAGATAATACCTTTATCTTTTAATGATCGCAATAAGAGAATAAAATTTGATTCAGTTAATCCAAACATTTTCAAACGGCATACTTTAGATAAATAATTAAACAATTTAACAGCATGAGTACCCCCAGTTATTCTTAAATAAGATAATAATTGGTGTGTGTATGTAGAATAATCATAATCGATGAGAGGTAGAGGTTCATACCAGCTTTCTAACATTAATTCAGTCATGGCTACGCTCTGCACAACATCTGTTTCAATTTTTGCATCTGTATTAATGTCATCCATTCTCTTTAAGAAAAATCTAAATATTTTTGTTGAATTTTCTGAACGTCCACTACGTCCAAGGCGTTGCACCATAGAAGATACTGAAAATGGAGGTTGCAAAAAGATAATTTGATCTATACTACTAATATCAATACCTAGTTCTAATGTGTTTGTGCAAAAAACTGCAATACTATTACTTTCTTTTAATTGTCGTTCTGTGTCTTCTCGTATTTCTTTTGATAATGAACCATGATGTATATTAATCAATAGATTTGAATGAGTATTGGCGACTACCTCTCTTAACTCATCACAATAAAGCTCTAAGATGTTTTTATTGTTAGCAAAAATCAATGATTTTTTATTGACTAATATAGAGAATAAATCATCTGATAAACTTATTTCTATAGGGATATCATGCTCATCTGTTTTTACTATGTAACTTTTAATAAGACCTTGTAACCCTTTTGTGTCTTTCTCTTTAATGACTTTTACCTCACTATGAAGAGAACAATTATATAACCAAGATAATATTCCGTCTATTCCTTCTTGATCTAAGGTAGCAGATAATCCAATTTTTTGAACTGTCTTATCTATACTATGCTGTAAACGATTTAATAAAGAGTTTAACTGTACTCCTCTTTCACTCACTGCGAAATTATGAATTTCATCAATAATAACATAGTCTAAATATTTAAACAGATGTGCAATATGCTCGTTTTTATTTATTAGTAAAGCTTCTAATGATTCAGGAGTAATAAGTAATATTCCTTCTGGATTTTTCACTATCTTTTGCTTTTTAGAATTATCAGCATCTCCATGCCATTTTGTAACAGTTATATTAGTTAATTTACACAATTCTAGTACTCGTGAGAATTGATCATTTATAAGTGCTTTTAAAGGTGATACATATAGTATTCTTACAGATGGTTTAGGATTGTGTAATATATTTGAGATGACAGGTAAAAAGGCCGCTTCAGTCTTTCCACTTGCTGTCGGGGCAACTATTAAAAGATCGGTAGTGTTTTTAGATATATGTTGAATAGAGACATCTTGAATAGGTTTAAAAGAGTCCCATTCTTTTCTTCTAATAATCTCTTGTAAATAAGGGTGTAATAAATCAAATGTTATCATAAAGTTAAATCTACCAATTCAGAATCAGTGTTTAGTAATTCAGGATCACTATCTTTTTCTACTTGAATGTTACCTAAGTAGTTTTCAATAGGAGTATCAGGATATGAAAGTAGCTGTGATACAAGACCTACAAAGGTTTTAATAGCTTCTCTTGGTTTTAAGTATGCTTCTGCTCCTAATTTACTATATATCCATTGTAAAAAATGTTGAATTTGAGAATTAGAAATAATTTCTTCGCTAATCTGTCCTTTGGCAAAAACTTTACGAATATTTTGGCATAATAAATATAATTCTTCTAATGACAAAGTGTTTAAGCGAATCACTATACCTGTAACATCTCTTTGATCTTTTGTTGAAAATGGATTTTCTTTTAATCTTGTTCTGAGAGCCTCATAGCTATATAATCCTTTATAAGTATCTGTTAAAAATTCAGGAGTACCACTAAAAATAAATCCTAATCCTGAACTAGCACCTTGTAAAGAGTCATTAATAATATGTAATATTTGTTCAAAATTTTTATTTCTACTTTGTGAACGCAGTCTATTTAATACAGCAAGCTCATCTATACACACAACTAAACCTTCATATCCTGCTAATTGTACAAAGCCTGCAAATAACTTAATGAAATCATAATAAGTAGTATCTTCAATAATAGTTCTAACACCTAGATCATTTCTAGCTTCTGTTTTAGTTGTGTACTCTCCACGAATCCATCGTAATGCATTTGTCATTAATATTTCATTATCAGAGTTATAACCACTAAGATATTGGGATAATACTTTACAAAAATCATAACAATGATTGTATTGTTCTAAAGGCTTAAGGTTTTTCAAAATATCTTGTTCAGAAATAGTGTTTTGCTCCATTAACTTTCTTGCCCATCGTTCAACAATGGTAGACAGTGCATTACCTTCAGATTTACTTTTAATAGATGCATTTTTCATCAATTCTGAAAACAAGGCTAAAGCTTTTCCATCACTAGACACAAATGTTTTTTCTGTAGTAATATCTGCATTTAGCACAACACAATTATGTTCAAGAGCGATATTTTTTGTTAAGTTTAAAAAGAAACTTTTTCCAGAACCATATTCTCCAATAATAAAACGAGTTTTAGACCCTTTATCTTTGATAATATTTAGGTCTTTAATCATTTCTTGTGTTTCAATAGCTCTTCCAACTTGTATAAACTGTAGTCCTACTTTTGGAACAACTCCAGCTTTTAGTGATTCAATAATTGCTTGTTGAGTTCTTGTATTAATTTTAATCATTTTTTCCTCATATTAAAAATGTTCTTCTATAACATCTTGATTAATTTCATATTCATTATTATTTTCAATAATTAAAATATCTCCGTATTGTTCTTCAGAATATTCATTTATTAATTCAATTCCTGCATTTAACATTACTTTAACAGATTTAAATACTGTTACCAATTCTAGTTTATTCCACAAGTCTTTGGTAATTAAAATTTTAATAATATCATCCATATTAAATTCATTGTCTTGTTGCATTATATTATTTTCAACAATATTCTCATTAAAGCTATCATCCTCGCCTAAAATTTCATGTAACATAATTTGTGATATTTTTGTAGATTCTTCCAACTGTTGAATTTTATCAAAATCTAAATTTAATTTCTTTATATTGTTTGGTGGTTCGTAAACAGTGAGTATATGGCTAAAATTTTTCTTTAGTAAATCTTTGTTATTACATCGTAAAATAAATTCTTCAACATTACTATATCCAAATGATTTATAAATTTGTATATAATTTTCTTTGTTTAGGATAAAATCTTGTTGAATATGAATTATAAAATATAAGTAGTCCTCAATGACATCTTTATCATAGAATTTATCTATGCTTTCCTTTCCAATATTTAATAACATTCTGTAAGACAAATATTCAATAAATACATCAGATAGTTCTAATTGAATATTTAGATATCTAAGAATACTCTTTTGTATTTCTGTATTCTTAGATATATCTCCTACTATTTTAATGGCAAAATTAACTAAACTAGATAATTTTTTTGTGTTTGAAAATATAGAATTTAATATATTTTCACTTTGATACACTAAAATATTTGGGCTATCAAAAATACACATATAGCCCATACAATAGTAAACTTCTAGCATATTTTTCAAATGTTCGGTTGAAAGAGTCAATTCTTCAAACCCTAAATCATTCCACAATTCTTGTGGATTAACAACTTTATATTTTGATTTTTTGTACAGTTTATCAACAACTTTCTTTTTTGAAAATCCAAAATGTAATTTCACAATCAATGGTAAAGCAAGAAAACGCTCTGCTTGACTATTGATTGTAGTGTCTAAATATGGCATTATTTTTTGATGAAGCTTATCTATTACTTCTGTCAACATTAATCGGGGAAGCATAATATATTCATATATGTAGTAATCGTTTCCTTCAGGGAAATCTATTTTAAAGATATCATCTTTACTGTAATCTTTAAGACAGAGCATTAAATAAGTTTGAAAAACACTCTTTTTTTGTAGTTGAGCATCTTTTTTCAATTGTGGAGGTAATAGCCTAACTATCAAAGGTAATAATTCAGATAACTCCTCTTGCTCAAACTTATTAAAATAATATGCTAGTATACATACTATATTATGAGTGTTTCTTGTCACATGATTTTTAACTTTTTTATGACTTTCTTCAGGTAATCCACCTTGAATAATATACTCAGAATCAGTTACAAGTATATCTAATATATTTTCTTTTTCAGAGACTGATAAATCTTGAAGGGTAGAACACAAAGACTCTATAGATTGGACAATGTATGGTAACACATTACTATACTCTTTTCTGTAACAGTATATTTTATAAAGTTGTAGTAATTCATTCAATAATTCTTTATCTGGTTGAGTTACTATTTGCTTTTTTATATTTTTAACATAATAGAAAGCGCACCACTCATTCTCCTCTGTAGGAATTAAATATCTATCATGGGCAAGCCACTTTAATAATTCTTCTCGCATCTCACAGTTCATTTTATAGTACGGATCTCGAGAAGAATACATTGTCACAAAATCTTTTGTTTTTTGTTTTTGAACATTGTTATATACAGCAACATCACTCAGGTCATCTTCTTTAATAAAAGTGTCTGCATAAAAAATAAAAGGATCTTTAATTTTATAAGAATCAATTTTTAATTCAGTTCCTTTACCATAAAATATTGGCTTTTCATAAACTTTATTTTTAGATTGTTCATACGATTTTAACACTTGTGGTGGTATCAAAGAACCTTTACCCGATACCTTATGAGGTAATTTAATATCTACAACAGAATCAGTCGGTTTGTGTTTATGAATAGGATAACTATTACCCCATAGTGCACGTTTAGTTTTTTTTGATAGAGTGTGATATAACTCACGTAAAAATAATAAAATAATATATAGAATTCCAATTAAAATAGCTATTCTAATTAACATTTATTAATCCTTTTTTGTTTTCCAAATTCTAAACTTCAGTTACTTTGATTTTAATAATACTATTCTACAATCTGTGAATATTTTATTATAATATTCTTTACCTATAAACACAATAGCAATAGAGTGCTTATTAAAAATATCTTGACAAATTATCTCATAGGGTGCCCTTATGATTGTTCTCTAGTTGTTTTAATATGATTGATTAGGTGATTAAACTGTTCTTGATGTTTTATAAAAGCTTGTTGATCGCTTGGGGTCATAGAATTTTGAATCATGTCTTTAAAGGATTTGATACATTCTAGTAATTCTGTATGTGTTGGTTTGTGATTAAGGGCTTTATAAAGGTCTGAGCCCACTCTTGTGAGTATTTGATAAATACCTATTACTATAGTGGATGAATACTCTTTGGGGCATTGTATCATGCTATACAGAGGTACTAATTGATCCCAAATTTCTTTAAAATCTTTTTCATAAAATGTATCATTTGACAATCCCCCCATACATAATAAAGCACTATATATTTTATCATTACCATTATCAAAAATAGATCTGTCAACAGGGGTTATATTTTTATCTATCATATTATTAGCTTCGTTAATATGCACAAGTATATTTTCATTTATAAAACTTTTCAAATCAGTTAATTCTATTTTGGTATACTCTAACTCTCTTTGACTTTTCATTTCTTGAACAGATTCAGCGGATATTTTATTTCCTTTATACATTATCCAAGCTGTAAATCCCATAATCATAGCACTAAGAATCGTTGCTATATCTCCTATACCTATCCCCTCATCACTCCATTTTATAGAAGTAATAATGGTATCACTAAAGATAAAAAAGAGAAAAGCTATAATATTAACAATAAACAACACTTGATTAATAGTAGAAATTTTATTAGTAGCCATTCTCAACTCCTGTCCCAAGAAGGGAGTTATAATCATATAACATTATATATACAAGTATTTTATTTGTCAACCAAAGAACAACCCTATTGACTTTATCCGAAAATAGCTTAAAATAATTAATACCCCTCTAATAAAGGAGCATAATATGCATTTTGACCCTAAAAAATTTGATTTGTTTTTCTTAGATATGGATGGAACTCTTTATCTAGGAGATAAATTAATAGACGGAGCCTTAGAGTTTGTGAATACTCTTAAATCTCGAAATAAAAAGATTGTTTATCTAACGAATAATTCCTCTAAAAATAGATATTCTTACCTCGAAAAAATGAAAAAATTAGGAATAGAAGCTCATATTGATGAGTTTTTCACTTCTGGAGAAGCCACAGCCATCTATTTACAAAAAAACCACCCTAAAGCGAAAGTTTATCTCTTAGGTCTAAACCCCCTAAAGCAGGATTTAGAAGAAAAAGGGCTACGTATCATTAATGGCACTACAGAAAAGCCAGACCTTGTGCTTTTAGGATTCGATCAAGAGTTAAACTATAAAAAGATATGGGAAGCTTGCGATTGGATAGGGGAGGGTTTACCTTATTATGCTACTCATGGAGACTTTAATTGTCCCTTAGAAGGGGGTAAAGTCATGCCTGATACAGGCTCTATGATGCTGATGATAGAAGGTTCTACAGGGAAAATGCCTATTGTTGTGGGGAAACCTAACCGTGTTATTATCGATATGGCTTGTGAAAAACACCAAGTATCTCTCGAACAATGCGTGATGATAGGGGATAGGCTCTATACAGATATTCGTTTAAAAGAAACGGCGGGCATTGATACTATTTTAGTACTATCGGGAGAAACAGATTTACCCATGTATGAATCTTCCCCTTATAAAGCCTCTGCGATATACCCTTCCGTAAAAGAAATCATTGCAGAATTATAAAAACTTTCAATCCCCATCCCAAATTATTTCACCAATTTTACAAAAAAATTAACAGGGATTTGATTCTCTCTCAAACTATTGTAATCACCAATATTTAATAGTACAATATATAGTATTAAATATTGTACTATTAAATTATTACATGAGGTATATTATGCACAAAATAACATTATTATTATTATTACTCACTGCTCTAGCTTGTACTCAAAAAAAAATTGATTCCTCTATCGATAAGCCAATAGAGGATAGTGGAGAGAATATTGAGTATGTTTCTTATATCAATAATATTCCTATGGATACCTCGGGTTATGAGTTTTATAGTGAAAAATTTTACGATATTATATCAAGAAGTGAAAATTTCTATAAGACCAATCCCGATATAGTAGCTATTAGTGAATATATTAAGCAAGGCGACTATACTCATGACTATAATGACATTTTTACAGAATTATACCTCTATAATATTCACACCACCAATATGGATAGAATGAGGGATCTTCAACAAGTACGTGTAAAAACACGGACAGAATCTGATATCCGTATTGCACTCGACGATTCATCTAGTGTCGTCAATGCTACTCCATTTTTTATCACCAATGCAGTCCTCTCCACAGATTTCCCTAAAGAATTTGCCGATTTTATTGTTGAGAATGATTTTTTTATTTCAGTTAGTATTATCGACAGTGTTTTATCCTATTGGATAAGTCAACAAGATATAGACAGTTTCATTAAATGGGTAGAATTTTTTGAGAGATATTTCGATTTCAAACCGTTCGTAAAGCATAATGAAACAAGAATAATAGACTCTTCCGACAGATGGGAAACTCCTAACTTCATCACAGCAGCTCTCATTTATCCACCTGTTAGAGAGTATTTATATAAAAATGGGTATATTAATACCTCTCGTGAGCGATTGTACTCATCTCTCATTCATTCTGCCAATAATAAATATAGTGGTGAAGGAATAGCACGTATTAAAGACTTGGTTATTGCTTATCCCGAAAGTATAAATCTAATAGATAATGATGGTGCGCCTTTGCTTTATAAGCACAAAGACAATGTTCAATTTATTACTTTCTTAGAAGGGCAAAATTTAACTCTCCCTTATATAGAAACAGAATACCAAGAAAAAATCAATGAATTGATTGGTGAACTATCCAGCTCTTATGATTATGATAGTCCTGTGAAATCTGTTGAATATTGGAAAAGTTTAATCAATCCTATCACCAATATTAATGAAGCAAAGTACAAGGGTATAAATTATGATCGAAGAAATAGCACGATACTTAGTGCAGTATTTTCTCATGATGATATTTCTGATATAGTTGATAGTGTTTTTATTGATCTTTTGTTAGAAAAAGGTCTCGAGATCAAAGCCTCTTACGATTTACTCGATAACTTACTCAATCGACAAGAATCCACATTAGAAGAGTATTTGAGCATTTTTCCCTTACCTGAGTACACTGAGGTACCATATCTAGGGATGCATGGTCACATAGAAATCAAGAAATATCTTACCAATGAACCCTACGATTATTATATAACGACAGCACTCCACCAATATAAAATTGAAGACCTTAAAGTCCTCCTTGAACATGGCTACATAAATAACAACGACAAAGAAAAATATTTACAATATGCCATAGATAATGAATTACAAACCGCATTAGTGTTAGCTAACACTAATGATATACGGGTGCAAGTCCTCATAGCTCGAAAGGAAATATACCAAGCTATTAGTTCAAATGATTACGATGAATTCGTAAAAATTGCTAAAATCTACGATATTAATAGTCATTATGGTATTGTGAATTCTATATTTTCAGGAGGCTACTATAATAGTCTTATAACCGCTAATAAGATAAAGATGTTGCAGTATCTCGATGATAATGGTTATGATTTTGGAATGACGAATGAATCCGGAAGAACTCAATTTAACTCTGTATTGAATGACGACGGTCCTACAGGATGGGATGGGGAAACTCTTTTACGAGATTATATAAGAGCCAAACTACCTCTTCCGGATCACTTACTTAGAGCAGAAGTGTACCTGTCTGATGACTTGGAAAAATCTTTGACAGAACCAAATAGTGTGTTAGTGCATTTCCTTGCTAAAAATAACAAAGGAGAGATGCTAAATTTAATCCAAGAGCAAGGGTATATTGATTTTAGTAAAGCCTATGTTGCTCAAGAATTATTGAGATCTATCCAACACGGGGCTGATCAGTCGGCGCAATTTTTTATTGATAATGGTGTTGATTTGACAGCTACTAATGAAGAGGGAGAAAATGCTATTGATCTTGCTTGGCAATTACCCCTTAGTCCTGAGGGTCCTACCTATTATGATAATCAGCCCTATGGAAACTATGAGAAAACGAGAACCTTGATCCTAGAGACTTATAAAGCTAAATTTTTGGAGATCTTTCCTCAATATTCTAATATCTTTAACTATGAATTAGCCCCCAACAAAAAATATCCTAAAGGAATCCAAAATATTCAATACAATCTTGCGAAAAAAGATAAAAATATAAGCGTATTTCATCCACTAAATTTTAGGAAAAATCAATATACCTTATTTAATCAAAATATAAACCAGGATACTCCTAGTGAATTGCTTTTATCTTATGGCTCCTGTACAGAAGAATATGAGTCAGATTCTTATGAGTTATTTGTTTTCCTCTCGACTAACGGTGCCGATATCAATAGGATTATACCTGAAACAGAGGATAATCTTCTTATGTATACCGGTCTAGCATCCAATCTTAGTAATTTTGTGTTTTTATTAAATCAAGAAAATATTGATTTGTCTTATACGAATCAATATGGTAATACTTTTCTTCATGAACTGGCTCAAGATTATGCAGAAGACATGGGGTGGAATAATTACAGCATAATCGACCGAGTCTCTGTACTCCCTGTAGATAGAGTTGATGTTAATGCAACAAATAACTCAGGATATACATTTTATTGGCTGTTAAACGCTCGTAGAATGTTTTCACCGGATACAACCCTACAAATGGTATTGGAAATACTTAAAATTGATACCAATATAGGTAAAACTACAGACTCAGCAGGAATGGCTGTAGGCTAATACAATTATTTTTATACCAGAAGTGAGACTTCATGTACGAGTCTTCCCCTTATAAAGCCTCTGCGATATACCCTTCCGTAAAAGAAATTATCTCAGAATTATAAAAATCCAATCTCATTTTCAAGTTTATACAACAATTAAAAAGCCCTCTTTACAAGTTCATCATGTAAAGAGGGCTTATCTTTTTTTTTATACTAGCCCAACAATGCAAGAGAGAATTATTCTCCTATATTTGAGTTTGTATGGGTTGTTGTCGTGTAATACAGTGCAACATCCCCCAATTAGCATAATTCAAAATACTTATTAATAATCATAGGATTTTTTATATTTTTTATAATAATAGATACTAACGAATAACGCTAACAATTCAGCAACGGGAACGGCAATCCAAATACCAACAATACCAAAGAATTGTGGAAAAACAATCAAAGAAATTACAGTAAAAACCAAAGTTCTACACATGGATAATGTGGCTGAAACTTTACCATTTGAAA
>CAMQVI010000062.1 GCA_947038195.1 uncultured Brevinema sp. | reverse complement strand
ATATGTACTGTTGATAAAAAATTGAAAAATCCGTAAAATATTTTTGAGGTATATTTTTTAATAAAAGATATATTTTTTTTAGAGTGCTGTTCTACATATACAGAATCATAGCCTTCAGTCACACATTTTTCAAGCATTGTTGGAAATAATTCAGGAGGATGTTGTAAGTCTCCATCAATAATAAAAGCATAGTCTCCTTTACAAAAAGTAAGACCCGCTGTCGTAGATACTTGTTGACCAAAATTACGAGCAAAATTAATAGGTTTGAAGTTAGGATCTTTTTTGGCAATAGCTTCCATCAAATCCCATGAAGAATCTTTGCTGCCATCATTGATAAAAATAATTTCATAATCATATTCTGTAAAACTAGCCATAATGTCTGTAATACGCTGATGGCAAAGTGCTATATTTTCTTCTTCATTATACATAGGGGTGATAATTGAAATCATTTTTTTCATGCGAATTCCTTATACAATACATAAAAGTATTTAAAATAATATACCTATATTATAACAGCTATTTCATTTAAAATATAGATATATTATTAAAATTTTTCAATAATATAAACAACACTGTATTTTTACCTAATCAGAAGTATGCTTACAGTATCTAAAGTAAAATCTCCATAAAGGAGACCCTATAAAACTTGTTTTTCTAAAAATTTCCTAGTATCTTTGAATAAATATCATTAAATACAAAGTAGCAGGAAGGGAAAGATGGAAACAAAACTCATGGAAGGAAGGGTGGTAGAAAAAAGAGTTGCAAAAAAAAGAGCAATTATAGAGGAGGTAATATATAGGATTAATACGGAAATTATTTCAACCCAAGTAACAGGGGTAGTCACCAAAAGAGACAATGAATTGCTCAATAAGTTTTTATTAGAAATTATTTGTCGTTTATCTCATCTAAAAACAGTGAATATTTATTTTGATGATCTACATGTGCCTAACTGCATTAGAGGAAACGACGATGCGGTAAGATATAACATAAGAATGTTCTGTGTAGAAGCTTGCGTCAACAATGGCTTATCTGGTATAGATGTTCTTCGTCAAATAATCAATGATGAAGATGAAGACTGCTTTTCCCGATCTTGATCTCTATTAAAGTTGATTAATACAAATGGACTCAAGATTGTAGTTAATTTCGGAGAGAATTTGCCCCTTTATCGTGTCATCAATGATAATATCATAAGCGTCATCTAAAAGGCTATCTTTCTTTCCGAAAATATGACTTACTCTTTCATGTAAATCCAAGATGCTTACTTTTAATCCCCCTATTATTACAGGTTCGTTATTCAAGGTATAAGTAAGGAGATTGGTCGCAATATCATTTTTATGAATAATACGAAATAAGGATTTATTTGCCCAGAGAATAGGGCTCTGACTGTATTTTAATTGATTATAAGGATGATAACGATAAGACTTGTCTAGAATATCAGGTAAAAAAATAGGATACACTCCATAGGCTCTAGGGAAGAATGACACAAAAGAATGGTAGAGATAAAAAACTTTTTTTAGCAAAGGGTAAGTCGTTGTATGGGGATAATTTTGGAGCATACGAATTTTAGAGATTTTACTTTGATCGCAAATTTTATGAATACGAGCGAAAAATTGATAAAGGTAATCAGGATTTTCTAAACGAGGATCATATAAATCGATATAAGCATCTATCCATAATTCCTCACATTCTATAGAAGTGAGATCGCTAACTTTTTCGTCAAGCACTTGTATATTGTCTTGTGAAGAAAAATAAGGCATCAAGTCTATAAGAGGACTTTGAGAATAGCTAATAATAATTATTTTATCCATATTAGTGAGCTTCACCCCAATTCTCCCCCACTCCAATTTCCACATCTAAAGGAATATCAAGCTGAGCTACGGAGCTCATGGTTTCTGCTAAATCTTTCTTAAATGTTTCTACAGCAGACGGAGTCACCTCAAATAACAATTCATCATGTACTTGTAAAATCATAGACACATCATCTTTATAAGATTTATTAATAAGTTCTTGTACTTTTAACATAGCTATTTTTATAATATCGGCGGCAGTTCCTTGTACCACAGCATTAATAGCGAAACGAGAAGGGTGGGACAAATTAGTTATTTTATCAGGAGTTTTACCGTAGAGTTCTGGAGCAGGTCTTCTTCTCCCATACATAGTTTTCACGTATCCATTTTGAGAAGCAAAGTCCAAGGTCTCTTCCATAAAGTTTTTTACACCGGGGAAAGTTTCAAAATAAGTGTTAATAAAGGCTCTCGCTTCCCCAAACTCTATACTTAATTCATTACCAAGACGGAAAGCAGACATCCCATAACTAATACCATAGTTTATTGTTTTAGCAGCTCTTCGTTGATCGTCTGTAATTGCAGATTCCTCTAGCCCAAACATCGTTGCAGCCGTGTGTCTATGAACATCTCCTCCATGGGCGAAGAATTGGAGCATTTTTTCATCTTTAGAGAGAAAAGCAAACAATCTCAATTCTATCTGAGAATAGTCAGCACTAAGAAGCACCTTGCCTTCACTAGGAATAAAGGCTTTACGGATCTCTTTTCCTAAATCCGTACGAATAGGGATATTTTGTAAATTAGGATCACCAGAAGATAAACGCCCTGTAGCTGTTACCGTCTGATGAAAAGTAGTATGTACTCTATCATTTTCGTCCACTAATTTAGGTAGAGCATCTGTATAGGTGCTTTTAAATTTAGAGAGAGAACGAAATTGTAAGACCTCTCTTGGGAGAGGATGCACCATAGCTAAATATTCCAAGCTTTCCTCATCTGTAGAGTAAGATTTTGTTTTGGTTTTTTTATAAGGTTTTAATCCCAAATCTTCAAAAAGTATCTGCCCTAGTTGCTTAGGGGAGAGAATATTAAACTCTTTTCCCGCTAAGTGGTAGACTTTTTGTTCTAATATCGTTAAATCTTCCCCTAGTTTTTGGGAAATACTTTGGAGTAGGGGCACGTTTATTTTAATTCCTTTCTGCTCCAAATTAGCCAAGAGAGGGCGAAGGGGCATTTCTATATTGTAATAAACTTTTCCTATACCATTAGCCACGAGGGTCTTACCCATTGTTTGTTTTAATTCATGAAAAGTACGGGCACTAGCGTCATTTCTCCCCAGATAGGCTAAACTTAAATACTCGGTAGTATAAGCATTACGAGCAGGATCCAATAAATAAGCTATGATTTTAAGATCATCACAGGGAGGAAGACTTATATTATAAGGGCTCAAAAAATGAATAAGTAATTTTTGATCAAAGACAACGAGACTTTTCTCATTTTCTTTTAAGGCATTAAAAAACATTTGTATAATATCTCTAAATTCAGGTATTCTACTAGGTATGAGAATAAAAACATCAGACGCAGAGGCAAACTGTAAGCCTTCATCTACTATCTGCATACCCAAACCTTCAGATTTACTAAGGATATCTAAACTTGTTAAGGAAAAATCTTGAATAGTAATTTCTTCGGCTGGTTCTCCGAAAAGAGAGCCATGATCATCTTTACCTGTAGTTGCCCCTTTAACATTAGAAAGTTCTTTGAGGAGGGAAAAAAGCTCCAATTCCTGTAACTGTTTAATAAATTCAGGAGTGGTAAGCTCATTTATAGAGAGAATACTATCCCCAATAGGAGGCACAACAATCTCAAGATTTTTTTCTAAACGAATAAGATCCAAACTAAGAATACCATTCTCTTTACTTTCTTCTAATTTCTTTACAAGAGCTGGCTTTATAGACTCAAGGTTTTTATAAATATTGTCTAAGCTATGAAATTCATTAATCAAAGCTACAGCCCCTTTTTCCCCTATACCTTTAATCCCTGGGATATTATCAGAGGCGTCCCCTAAAATTGACAAATAATCAGAGATTTCTTCTGGATAGACACCTTTATGTTCCTTTACCCCATCCCTATCGAGTATCTTTACTCCATCAGGACTGTTTTTATCAGGTAAAGCCACATAGGTATCCCCTTCTACTAATTGAAGAAGATCCTTATCCCCTGTAAAAATAATAATTTCAAACTCTTCTTTATATTTATGTACTAGAGAAGCTATGACATCATCGGCCTCATGACCAGGGGCGGTTAAGGCTGGAATATTAGCTTTTTCGAGACACAGTTTTGCGAGGGGCATTTGCTCTATTAAGTCTGGAGGGGTTTCTTTACGCGTGGCCTTGTATTCGGCATAACTTTTGGTACGTTCTAAAGTGGAACGAGGCACATCAAAAGCCGTTATAATACTATGACAAGGGTATTTTTTTATGATATTGAAAAGCATTCTTAAAAATCCAAACACGGCACTTGTAGGCTGTCCTGTTTTGGTACGAAGAGGATTCTTCATCATGGCAAAATAAGATCTAAATAACAATCCTGAAGCATCCACTAGCAGTAATTTTTTCTTCATGAGTATATCCTTTATTTATTATGTGATAGTATAACATATTTTTATTATTATGAAAATATATAGAGAAGAAAAGGGTATAAAAAATTATGTTGTTCTTTCCAATCTTGAATAGAATTGATTTTAGATAGGCGTAGTAAGATAAGAATAAAAAAGACATTTTTATAAATTAGTTATAGAAAGCCAAAAAAAAATTAATTTAAATAAAAAAAACGAGGTGGCTGAGGAAAAGCCGACCTCGTTCTAACTCACATGAAAGTGAGTTTTGCAGATTGGGAGGGGATATATAAAATATACCCTATTTAATATATCGGAAAACGAAAGAACCTTTCTTAACTCAATAAAAAACATTTTAATGAATATTTCAAGCTTTTTCCCATTTTATTTCAATTATTATGGGTTTTCAGAGGAAAAATCCCCCCCAAAAGTATGAAAGAAGTTATTTATTGAAATTTTAATAAAAAAATAGTATAATTTAAAGTAATAGAAATAATATAAATGGAGATTTCATGAGCTTAGAGAAGGATAATCTAGGAGTTACCCAGTCCTATTTTGAAAATGAGTTAGAAACATCTTACTTGAATTATGCTTATAGTGTAATTACAGGGAGAGCTATACCAGATGCTAGAGATGGACTAAAGCCTGTTCATAGACGTATTTTGTATTCTATGAGTGAGTTAGGTATTCATCACGATAAAAAAATGCGTAAATCTGCCCACATGGTAGGGGATGTTTTAGGTAAGTATCACCCTCATGGAGATTCCTCTGTGTATAATGCTGCTGTACGTTTGGCGCAAGATTTTGCTACTCGTTACCCTTTAATTATTGGTCAAGGTAACTTTGGTTCTATTGATAATGACCCACCTGCTGCTATGCGTTATACAGAGCTAAAGCTTTCTAAAGTATCTCACTATATACTAGAAGACCTTAAAAAAGACACGGTAGATTTTCGTCCTACTTATGATGATACTAGTGAAGAGCCTGTTGTTTTACCGGGCTTATTCCCACAGCTCCTTTGTAATGGTACAGAAGGAATTGCGGTAGGGTTTTCTACAGGGATTCCTCCCCATAACTTAAGAGAGATAGTGCTTGCCACAGCTGCTTATTTAGATGATTCTAATATCACTGTAGAACAATTAATGGAGCATATTCAAGGTCCAGACTTCCCCACGGGAGGACGCATTACGAATAGATCCAACATCCGTTCCATTTATGAAACAGGAAAAGGCTCTGTAAGACTAGCGGGGACTATGCACTGGGAAGAAAAATCCCTATCTCTCATCATTACAGAGATTCCCTACCAAACGGTAAAATCTCGGATTGTTTCTGAGATTGTTATGCTTGTCGCTGACGATAGAAGTAGATATATTAATACTCTAAGACATGTTAAAGAAGTAAGAGATGAATCATCCAAGGATGGAATGCGTGTTGTAATAGAATTAGGAAAAACAGGCGACGAAAGTATAGCCAATAAACTCAAATCTATCCTCTATAAAGAAACCCGTCTTGAAATCAATGTTTCTGTAAATATGGTTTCTTTAATAGCCAATAGACCAGAGCTAATGACCTTAAAACAGCTTGTTTCTTCTTTTGCAGAACACAGAAGAGTGGTAGTAGACAGAAGACATAGATTTGAAAAACGTAGAGCTGAAGAAAGGTTACACATTGTAGACGGTCTCTTAATCGCCCAAGCATCTATTGATGAAGTGATTAAAGCGATACGTAGCTCTGCAGATGCCAAAGAAGCTCAAGAATCATTAATGAAGCTATTCACCCTCTCTGAGATTCAAGTAAAAGCTATCTTAGAAATGAGATTGCAACGCTTAACTTCTATGGAAGTAGGTAAACTTACTCAAGAAAAAGCAGAGCTAGAAGCTGAAATCAAAAGATTGACAGAACTCCTCGAAAATGCTTCATCCAGAGATGCACTCATTAAACAAGAGCTAAACATTATGTGTGATGATATTGGGGACGAAAGAAAAACCCATTTCGGAAGTACAGATGTTGAACAGCTAGATAACGAAGAGTTTATAGAAAATAAACCTATGCACATTGCTATTTCTCATCAAGGTTATCTCTTCGTAGAAATAGATCCATCTAATAAAACCATAGGACGTGGAAGTAAACGTACGGGTAATGCTACAGGTGGACGTAAATTAGCAGCAGATGATTTCATAAAAACCTCTGCTGCATGTAACTTAAAAGACACCATTTTATTCTTCTCTTCTGATGGTAAAGCTTTCTCCATTAAAGGATATGAGATTTGTGGAGCAGATAGTGGATCTCAAGTGCGTCACGTCAATAGTATTACTCGCTTAGAATCCATGGAAGGTAATATTGCCGCAGTAATGTTCATTAGCCAATTTGGTGAAGAAGAATATGTAGTCTTTGCTACTAAATTCGGACAAGGGGTAAGAATCCACCTCAGCCTCTTTGGTAATATCTCCCGTGCAGGGGTTATTGCCTTGAGATTGAAAGAGGGAGACCAATTAATGTCTGCTGTGAGAACATCAGGCTCTGATACCTTAGTATTCGTTAAACGAAAAGGTAAAGGTTTCAAACTCAGTGAGACACTATTCACCCCTCATAATAGAGGCGCAATGGGAGAAAGAGCCATACGTGTAGAAGATGATCTTGATGCTGTTGTTGGAATGGCAGTAGATGACCCAGAAAAATCAGTATTATTTGTTACCCAAATAGGACGAGGACGTCGTGTCAACCCTAAAGACTTCTCTCAATTATCCAATAGAGGTGGTAAAGGCTATAAACTTGTTACCCTTAAAGATGGAGAATACGTTGCAGACTTTGCTTATGTTCAAGAAGAAGAAAAAGTATATGTTGTCAGTAAATTAGGACAAAGAATCACCCTAAGGTCTGGAGACATCACCAACTACGCTTCCCAGCTCCTTGTAATGAAGATAGAGGATGAGATTACTGTTGTATCTGTAGCCCCAGAAGAGGATGAAGAGCTAAAAGCTTCCAAAATCATTACTGATGCTCAAAACGAAGGACAAGATTCTTTATATACCTAGTATGATTGAGGTCAAATATGATAAAAACGAAAAGTAATTTCCCTTTTTATTCTCTTTTAAAAAATGTTCTATTAATAGGAGTAGATTATTGCGCTTATGTGACTAGTGTTGTAATAGCTATTAGTGTAAGAAAAATACTCCCTTTACTAGCTCCTTTTTTAGATTTTCCTGTTTTTTCAGAAGCAATATACTTTGTCCCAGAAATCAATATTTTTATGGGTATTACTCTATTGGTATTTATATGGAACAGTCTTTACCAAAAAAGGCGTTCCTTCTGGGAAGAGTTATTAGTCTTATGGAAATCCATTATTGTTTCAGCTTTGATTTCCTATCTCTTTTTATTCAATTTTGATGAAATCTTGCCTTCTATGAGTCGATTACTTATTTTATTTTTGTTTCTTAGTATGATGCTTATTGTCCCTCTTTATCGATTAATTCTTAAAAAAATACTATTTACTATTCTTTTTTGGCGCACACCCATGTTGATAGTATGTAAAATAGACGAAATAGAAAAAGCTCAAAAAATCGCCCGTATTTTCCTAAATGATTCCTATTTAGGATTTGTCCCAGTAGCTTTTTGTATAGAAAATTACCCTTCCTCAGAAATTGTATTTGATGAAGTAACTCTCCCTGTATACAAAGATAAAAATCAATTGCCATTAAATCTTACTATTCTTGTAATAGGAGATGTCTTTACTCAAGATACTAAGGGCTTTTCTCAGCTTTATGGAAAATATAGAAAGATTTATATTGTTCCTAATAAAGATATTATGGGGCTTAGTGGTTCAGGGGTACAATATCTATTTACAGAACGCTTATTTATCATGAAATTAGAAAATCAATTAAACTCTTATTTTGCCCGTATGACAAAATTTCTTATGGACCGAATCTTAGGAGTCCTTTTCATCCTTATACTAAGTCCCCTGTTTATTATTCTTATGATACTCATAAAAATATATTCCCCAGGTTCTGTTTTTTATAGACAAGAGAGAGTAGGCAAGGGGGGTAAAACTTTCAAAATGTGGAAGTTTCGCTCTATGTACCAAAATGCTGACCAAAAATTAAAAGATTTATTAGCCAGTGACCCAGAATTACAAGAAGAATGGGACACCTATTTTAAATTAAAAAAAGATCCGAGAATTACCCCCATAGGGAATATTCTTAGAAAATATAGTTTAGATGAATTCCCCCAATTATTCAACGTCCTTACAGGGGAGATGAGCTTGGTAGGGCCTAGACCTTTTGTGAGAGGAGAGATAGAGGAATTAAATGCATCACTTTTGCCTCTATATGCTCAAGTAAAACCTGGATTGACAGGTTTGTGGCAAGTGAGTGGTAGAAATGAAATAGATAGACTAGAGAGAATGAATATAGACGTATGGTATATTCAAAATTGGAGTCCTAGTTTAGATCTTTTGATCCTACTAAATACTCCCCTTGCTGTAATGTCGGCAAGAGGGGCTAGTTAAAAAGAAAGGAGAATGTATGCATAAAATTATAGTTTTTTTATTTATATATCTTAGCAGCTCTGTAATGAGTTTTGCTAATACCAATATTCAAGATAGTTATTACGATACAGTTATATTTTCTGGTGGTTGTTTTTGGTGTACAGAAGCAGATCTTGAAAAATTAACAGGTGTTGTTGATGTCGCCGCTGGCTTTGCTGGTGGTACAAAAGTTAATCCCACTTATGAAGAAGTTTCTTCGGGGAGTACCTCCCATAGAGAAGCGGTGAAAGTTACCTATGATAGTAGTATTATCCCTTTCTCTAAATTACTTGATGCTTTTCTCCGCACAATAGACCCCACAGACGCTACAGGTTCTTTTGTGGATAGAGGTGAACACTATACAGCGGCTATTTTCACCACGACAGAAGAACAAGCTGCCCTTGCTCAAGCTTTCATCGCTAAAATGTCCAAATCTTCTTATTTTGACAACAAACTCATCGCTATACAATTAAGCCCTGCCACCACTTTTTATAATGCAGAGGACTACCATCAAGATTATGCTAAAAAAAATAGTTTTCAATATTCTTTTTATCGTTTTCGTTCGGGAAGAGATCAATATATAAAAAAAGTATGGGATAATATCCCAGCAGACTTTTTATTATCGGAGGCTGATAAAATGCAAGATTCTAATAAAATATACACCACCAATACGGAATTTGAAAGACAATTTGCTAAATATAAAAAACCTAGCGATAAAGAGTTAAAAGAAACCCTTACCCCCCTACAATACAAAGTCACCCAGCATGAAGGGACAGAGAAACCTTTTTCCCATGAGTATGATAAAAACCAAGAACGTGGTATTTATGTAGATATTCTTTCTGGAGAGCCTTTATTTTCTTCTCGTGATAAGTACGATTCTGGTACAGGATGGCCTAGTTTTAGCCGTCCTATTGCAGAACATTTTATTGTAGAAAAAAATGACTATTCCTTATTTGTAAAAAGAACAGAAGTTCGCTCTCGTTATGGAGACGCTCATTTGGGACATGTATTTCCTGATGGTCCTGAGCCTACAGGCTTGAGATACTGTATGAATGGAGCTGCTTTAAAATTCATCCCTTATGGAGAGATGATGGAGCTAGGGTATGCTGATTTCTTAGCTCATGTATAATAAAAAATAAATAAAATACCCTACTGAATAAGTAGGGTATTTTTTATTTTAAAGATAAGTATATTCTTTCTAAGCCTTCTTTCACCTTAGATAAAGGGCAAGCTACATTGTAACGCAAAAAGGTTTTGGGTTCTTGATAAGGTGTCCCTCCCATAATAGCCACCTTTCCTTTGTTTACGAGTTTATCTTGAAATTGTTCACTACTTAGGCCCAATCCCGAACAATCCAACCAAGCAAAATAAGTCGATTCAGGGATTGTAAATTTAATCTCAGGGAGATTCGTTTTTAGATAGCTATCCACAAAAGAAAGATTGTTATAAAAATAAGCCTTCAATTCCTCGAGCCAAGGTTTACACTCTGTATACCCTACGATAGTGGCGAGTACATTTAAAGCCATCGCAGAAGAAAGACTATCCTTTTCTTTAAGAATAAATTGAAAGGTATCGTTTATTTTTTGATTGGGACAAAGAACGTAAGCCCCCCCCAATCCAGAAATATTAAAAGTTTTAGAAGCAGAGCTAATAATAACTACTTTATCCAAATAATCAAGTTCCTCAGCAACAGTAGTAATAGGAATAATAGATTTAGTGCCATAGACATAATCCATATGAATATCATCAGAAATAATCGCTACCCCATGTTTTTTACAAGTTTTAACAATTTTCTCAAGATCTTCCCTAGTCCATAGATAACCATTAGGGTTGTTAGGGTTACAGAGCAGGAACGCCCCACTCTGGCTAATAGCATCTTCTAGCTTATTCCAATCCACTCTATATTCTTTTTCGATAATAGATTGGGCTATAGGAAAAAGAGGAAATTTATTAGCTTTTAGGATTTTCATAAACCCATCATAGCAAGGGGTAATTAAACTCACGCCTTTATGATTAGGA
This sequence comes from uncultured Brevinema sp., assembly GCA_947038195.1. Lineage (GTDB taxonomy): Bacteria > Spirochaetota > Brevinematia > Brevinematales > Brevinemataceae > Brevinema_A. The sequence goes on along the minus strand of CAMQVI010000062.1, from coordinate 403 downwards.
TCTAATAAATCTAAAAATCTCGTAAGAGCATAGATAACATTTGGGGTATAAGATATCCAAGACTCTTGAATATTTGCCTGATAGGAATCTTTATACCAATGCACAATAGATCCTTTATAATCATCATGATTCCATCTTGTATAACCAAATATACCATGTTGCACACGAGAAATAATAGCTTCCTGCATTATAGGAGGCATGGCAATATCCATATCAGAGATAGTAAAGGGGAGAAGATCTCCTCTACCGAATCTATCTTGTATAAAATCCCACTGAGTAGAATAAGTGCCAGTTCTATTAATGATATTATTAAAATCAGTCATCCAAACCTACTCTATAATTCTTATTTCTAGTAACTAGCTATCAAATTTTTGATAAATTGATCTATCTCTTGAGCGTTTAT
>CAMQVI010000061.1 GCA_947038195.1 uncultured Brevinema sp. | reverse complement strand
TCGACTTAATAAGATCCACAAAAGATTATCCGATTTTATCTTTGGTTAATAAAAAAACATTCAATATGAGGACTTAATATGCATATAAAAAACACACCTAAAAAAAATATTAAAAATTTATTAAATGAACTCTATCTTATTCCTAATTATCAACGCCCCTACATGTGGGATATAGATGAAACCACTAAATTGTGGGAAGATATTATTGAAGCTTTTGAAGGCAATCCTGAGACAGAATATTTTTTAGGCACAATTGTGCTGATAGAACATGATAGTGAAAAACGATGGGAAATAGTCGATGGACAACAAAGACTCACAACCTTATTATTATTAATCAGGGCTTTCTTTGATTGCAATCAAAATCATAAAGGTTTGTTTGATATTTTATCTGTAAAAGATCCAGTCTCTGGAGATGAAACATCTACTGTTCGACTTAAATCGGAAGTGCTCCATCCAGACACGAGTTCATTAATATCTGTTTTAAAAAACACTTCTAATTTAGAAGATAAAGATAAAAACACAAAATTTTATAAAAATTATAAATTATTACGAGATAAAATAGAAGAATGGCACACAGAACCAAATAACTTAATCAAATTTTTACTAGAGCAAGTGCAAATACTTTGTATAGAATGTACAGATCAAGAAAGTGCACTCACTATATTTCAGACATTGAATAATAGAGGGTTGCCTCTTAATGACACAGATATTCTCAAAGCCAAACTATATAGGTTTTTTCCTAATAAAGAAGATCAGGACACCTTTATTGAAGAGTGGAGTGAATTAAAAGATTGTGAGTTTTTATTCAGAATTTATATGCATATTCTAAGGGCTAAAGATGAAATCAGCGGGAATGTACCCAAACTAAGAACATTTTTTGAAAATCATATTTCTAAAGATAATTACACTGAAGTCTTTGAGGATATTCAAAAAATAGAGCTGTTTTCTAAATTTTCAGATTCTGAATTAGACTTTTGGAAAAACAATACCTTAGAAATTTTCCCTGTAGATTTAGTCAAATATCCTTACTATATTTTTATGTATAAAAATGCCACCATTACTGGTAAAGGTGTTTCTTTAACTAAAGAAGCTACAGAAAATCTAATTACCTTGATTAAAAATGTTATAAAATTTTCCTATTGTAAAGGCGTTATTTATAAGAGTATCAATTCCATTAAAAAAGAAATGTTTGATGCTTATATTACTATTTTCCACAGTAATAATTTAAACCCTTTTAGTAATTATTTAAATGAAAAAGGGGAATTTGAAAAAAATTGTAGCGAGCTATATTATGGTAGTCGCTATATGAAAAGTACATTATCTTTGTTTCATGTTTTGAATCCCGACCAACTAAAAATAGATATATCTACCTATGAAATAGAACATGTGTTACCTCAAAAATATCAGGGAGAATGTGATGGGTGGGAAAAAAAAGACCATAAGGAATATGTAAATAAATTAGGAAATTTAACTCTTCTGAAAAAGAGAGAGAACAGTAAAGCTGGTAATAATTTTCTAACAGTAAAAAAAGATATATACAAAGATTCTGAAATAAAGGATGTTTCAGATAATCTCACTCAAGATCCAAAGTATAAAGGATTGGTTACATATGATGAATGGACAAAAGGTAAACAAGAATCAAGAATGGAAAATATGATTTTCAGATTATCTAATTTTATTTTCAATTAATAACAAAAAACTAAAATAATCACAAAAAACCACCTCATGTTGAGGTGGTTTTTATTAAAATATATCATTAAGAGAAATACTAAAAATCAGTATGGATTAAGGTTTTGATATCTACTCTATTAGGGATAAGTCCCGTTTCAAATAAAAAATCTTCTGTAGCTATGAGATTATTAATATCTATTTCTGTCATTGCCGTGTTGAAGTCATAATGAGAATACATAGTGCTAACAACAGGGATAGGGAGAGCTACTTCTTCGGCTACTAAAGCCATTGCTTCCTCTTGGTGTTCATTTATATAGCTAACGCTATCTTGATGCGCTTGTACATATTTTTTAACAATATGAGGATATTTTTCTAAAAAAGCCCTACTAGTAGCAATTACCGTAGACCCATCAATAAACCCTTCTCCATCTGCTACTAAATGAGCTCCTTGTTTTTTTGCCACCATTGTAGGGGGACCTACAAGTAAAGCCACATCTATATCTCCTGTGTTAATACCAGCTAATGCTTCGGGAACTGCCATAGGTATAAAATTAACATCTTCTATAGAAAGATTCTCTTTTTTTAGAGCGGCTAATAATAATTGATGAAGTACCGTTCCTTTGGGACCTCCAATTTTTTTACCCTTGAGATCCGCAATGGTTTTTATATTGGGGTTTTTAGAGATAATTTGGAAAGCTTTAGGAGAGCGTCCAAACATTCCTATAATTATAATATCAGCACCATTAGCAGCTCCAACAATAGCAGAAGTCCCTCCCATTGTTGGCACAATGTGAATATCTCCAGAGGCTAAAGCAGCGACTTGTTGGGCACCATGTCTAGCTGTATCATAATGGATTTTGATATCATCTTTAGCGAAGACATTGGAAAGCATTTCCTTTTTGACGCTTACAATAGCTGGGACATTTAGGGGTGTCTTGACGTAGGTAAGGTCTAATTGTTCTAATTTCCCAGTAGGACTAGAACATGCCCCTAATACTAGTAATAATACACCTATATTTTTCATTATAACTCCTTATAGTTAATTTGTGTTAGAATATGTTTTTTTAATTGATTGGTATTATCATTATTTACCCTCTCTTTATGGGAAAGAGGATTTAATATTTTTTCTTTAAGTAGGCCTTCTTCTAAAATGATAATTTCGTCCCCTAAAGCAATGGCTTCGTCTACATTATGAGTAATAAAGATGATCCCTAAAGATTTAGTTTTATGAAGAGATAGGATTTTTTCTTGCATTTCTAATCTCATAAAATAATCTAAGGATGAAAAAGGTTCATCCATAAGAATAAAAGATGTTTTATATAATAAAGCTCTTATAAGGGCTACTCTTTGAGCCATACCCCCTGATATTTCGTGAGGATAAAGAGATTGAAAAGGCAATAAGCCAAAATCTTGTAGAAGGGGTCTAGGATCTTCTGTAGGAACCCAAAAACAGGCATTTTGAGCTATCGTAAGCCAAGGCAATAGGCGAGCCTCTTGAAATACAGTGGCTATCTTAAGGGAGGGCGGAATGGTGATGCTCCCCCCATTTTTTGGAGTGAGACCATTTATAATATTTAGGAGTGTTGTTTTTCCACTACCACTTTTGCCAATAATTACCGTGATTTTATTGGTGGGAATCTCTAAATTGATATTATTCAGAGCATAAAAAGGATTTTTATCTATGGTGTATATTTTAGAGAGATTTTGAATTTTAATGAAGTCCATTGAAGTTCCTCTCTATAATATAAGGAAATTTAGATAAAAGGAAGGAAAAGAATTGGTCTATAAGTAATCCTATAAGTCCAAAACACAAAAGCCCCACCATTACAATATCTGTACGAGATAATTCTCTAGCGTCTAAAACAAGGTACCCTAGCCCTGTACTCGTTGCAATAAATTCTGCCCCTATAAGAGACCGCCATGCATAAACCATACCTAACTTCAATCCTATAGTAATATAGGGTAAGGTAGCAGGGATAAGAATACGAAAGAAAATTTCTTTTCTACTCATTGGGATAACAGTACCTACTTCTATTAACTTGGGATCGCACTTATTAAGTCCGTTGAAAGTATTAATAAAAATAGGGAAAAAACTAGCTAAAAAAATCATTACTAATTTAGAGCTTTCTCCAATCCCAAACCACAAAATAAGAAGGGTAAGCATCGCCAAAGGAGGGATATGTTGAATGAATTGCAAGGTGGTTTTAAAGAAAGGATAGGTTTTAGGAAGAGCATAAAATAAAAAAGCTAATCCCAATGCTGTAACAGTAGCAAAGAAAAATCCTATAAAAGTACGACCAAGACTTACACTAATATGCCTTAATAAGATTCCATTTTCTAAAAGCATCCAAAAAGCCTTGAAAACACTTTGTGGGTGAGGTAATAAAAAAGAATTAACTAATTGAAACTCTGCACAAAACCACCATAAGAAACAAATAAAAAGAGGAAAGTAAAATTTACTTAATTTTAACATGATTATATTATATATATTATAGGTAGCTATTGCAAATTTAAATAATAGATAGTGATTAAAACTTATTTTAAAGAGATACTTTGCAGAGCAAGTTTAAGGGTATTCGATAAAAGTGTTACAATCGTCATAGGTCCTACCCCTCCTGGAACGGGAGAGATAGCGTAGGCTTTATCTTTTACAGATTCAAACTCGACATCCCCTACTAACCTAGATTTATTAGTAATAGGATTTAGTACTCTATCAATACCCACATCAATAATCACAACCCCTTCTTTTACCATGTCCCCTTTGATCATTTCGGCTTGTCCCGTAGCTGCAATAATAATATCAGCTTTTTGAAGATAAATATCAAGATTTTTGGTACGAGAATGGGCTAAACTTACCGTAGCATGTCTATTAGTGAGGAGGATTGCCATAGGTTTTCCTACAATATTACTTCTCCCTATAATAAGAGCTGATTTCCCTTCATAAGAAAAATTGGGAATACTATCCAGCATGGTGATTACACCCGTAGGGGTACAAGGCGCAAAATCGCTTTGACCTGAAAAAAATTTACCAAGATTAAGGGGATGAAAGCAGTCCACGTCTTTTAGGGGATCTATTGCATTAACAAGCCTCACCATATCTATATGAGGTGGAGGTGGACTTTGTACCAAAATACCATGAATTTCAGGATTTTTATTGAGGCTTGTGATAACGGCAAGAACATCTTCTGTGGTGGATGAGTAATCAAGATTATAATGCTCCCCATAAAAGCCCACTTCTTCACAAGCTTTAATTTTAGCTTTCACATATACATTAGAGGCAGGATTGTCCCCTACAAGGATCGTTGCTAAGCCAGGTGTAATACCATAATCTCTCATAGTATCTACAATATTTTTTTTTTCTTGCTGAGCTATTATTTTACCTTCTAATAAATACATTTAATTCCTCGAATAAATTGATCTCTTATTATAGGAAAGATCAATTTATTTGTCAATTATACTCATTAAAGAATAATACAATAAACTTTCTCAAGTAAGAGAAATTTGTCAAAATGTAGAGGATATTTTTGATTAAAATATTGACAAAATATCATTTCTAGTGTATCATGTAAATGAATATAACTATATTAGAGAGTAATATGAGAATTCTAAAAGAATTTGTAATGATTCACTTATTAATGAGTGCTTGTACTGTTGCTATCATAGAGCCCTATCGTCTCAATTCCTATAATTAGGATTGAGTAGTTATTTCTTTTCCTTAAGCTTTCGCTTAATAAACAACCCCTCTTTCCTAGTTCAACTTCTTTTTGATGTCTAAAAATTTAGATATATTATATATCTAATAAATATAAATATAAGGATTTATTATGTCTGAAAATATAAGAAAACCCTCCGTACTTGGTGGTACAATGATAGTGGCAGGGACCTCTATAGGAGCAGGAATGCTCGCATTACCTACCGTTTCTGCGGGAATGTGGCTGGATTGGTCTATGTTATTGCTATTTCTATCTTGGATAGGGATGCTCAAATCAAGTCAAGCAATACTAGAAGTGAATATGCACTACCCTGTAGGAGCTAGCTTTAATTCCCTCGTGAAAGATACTTTGGGTTCTACATGGAATATTATTAATGGGATTTCTATCTCTTTTGTTTTATATATTTTAGTATATGCATACATTAGTGGCGGCAGCTCAATGATATCTTACCTTTTTGAAAGTCTATCAGGACAAGCTCCAAATAGAATGCTTATGAGTTTTTTGTTTGCTCTTATTTTAGTAGCCTGTGTTTGGGCTAGTACTTGGTTTGTGGATAGATTGACGGTAATTATGATGGGGGGCATGGTACTTTCTTTTGTTGTTTCTATGTCTGGAATACTCCCTTCTATTAGTATCTCCAATCTTCTACAGACTAACGCCCCTCTTGTAGACAGATCTATCTTTGTATGGGCAGCTCTGTCTACTTACCTAACTTCTTTCTGTTTCCATGGTAGTGTTCCTAGCCTCGTAAAATACTTTGGGAAAGATCCTCTTCGTATTGATAAATGTCTTGTCTATGGAACAGGAATTACCATAACTTGTTACTTTATATGGATTACAGTAGCTAGTGGAAGTGTTTCGAGAGAAGGATTCAAAGCTGTTATTGCATCTGGAGGGAATGTAGGAGTTCTCGTACAAGCAGCTAATGCTGCTATTTCTAGTGATATCATTATTAGAATGCTAGATGCCTTTGCCTTTTTTGCAATTGCGACTTCCTTTTTAGGAGCAGGATTAGGTTTATTTGATTATCTTGCAGATCTTTTCAAAATAGATGATAGCCCCAAAGGAAGATTTAAAACTACTTTAATCACCTTTATACCTCCTATGATAGGTGGAATTTTCTTTCCTGATGGATTTATTGCAGCCATAGCTTGGGCAGGACTATTTTCTGTCATTTGGGCTGTCATTGTTCCTAGCCTTATGGTATTAAAAGTCCGAGAAAAATTTGGGGAAGTGGAATACAAGCCCTTCAAAGGGAAATTTGTCCCCTATGCTCTTATTGTATACGGAACTGTCGTTGGCGTGTGCCATATTTTAGTAGTATTTAATATTCTACCTCAATTTAAATAAAATTAAATTAAAAACCCTCTAGAAATATCTAGAGGGTTTTTTTATACTATTGTGTTTTAAGGGCATCTCTTTCTGCCTTCGTACGAATAATGGGTTTAGGAGCATAGTGAGTATGGAGAAGATGGTGGGCTTTTTCACCTAAAGGAGCTCCAATATATTCCTCATACATTTTAAGTATCATAGGATTTTCATGAGACCGTCTTTTTTTAGCACCCTTATCATCTGCATATATCCCTTTACTACGCATTTCTTTAGCTTTTTGTGGATTTTTAGCGTAAGGCTGTCCACCGCCACCTAAACAACCGCCATAGCAAGCCATAACCTCTATAAGGTCATAAGGAGATGGTTCTCCTATTTCTTTAGCTTCTCTAATTTCTTCTAAGATTTTTTTGGCATTCATCATTCCATGGACTACAGCCACACGAACCTCATATCCTTTTATGTCTATCGTAGCTGTTTTATTTTTTTCAAAGCCACGAGCTTCTTTAAATTCTATAGCATCATCAGGAAGGTCTTCTTTCGTGATATTATAGTAAGCTGTTCTGAGAGCTGCTTCTAAGACTCCCCCAGTGGTACCAAATATGGTACCTGCGCCGCTGTATTCTCCCATTAATTGATCCACTTCTTGATCTTCTAAATTAATAAAATCAATCCCAGCTTGCCTAATCATATGACCAAATTCTCTTGTGGTAATCACAAGGTCTACATCTGGAACTCCAGCAACAGACATATCAGGGTGACGTTTAATCTCGTATTTTTTAGAAGTACAAGGCATAATAGATACAACTTTTATTTTTTTAGGGTCTATCTTAGCATGATCTGCATAATATGTTTTAATCATTACCCCTAGCATTTGGTGAGGGGATTTGGAAGAGGAGAGATGCCCCACTAAATCAGGATAGAATTTTTCACACCAATTTACCCAAGAAGGACAACAACTCGTAATCACAGGTAAGGTGTCTGGACTTTCTATAAAACGTTTAGAAAATTCACTTGCCTCTTCCATTATGGTAATATCAGCTCCGAAGTTAGTATCAAATACTTTATCAAAACCTAAAAGGCGTAAAGCATGGTACATTTTCCCTGTTACAAGGGTTCCATAAGGTAGTCCAAATTCTTCTCCTATTGCTACACGAACAGCAGGTGCCATTTGTACCACTACATGGTATTCAGGATTGTTGATGAGCTCATATAATTCATCCAAATCTTGTTTTTCATAAATACCAGCAACAGGACAGTGAGCAGTACATTGTCCACAACCAATACAAGGGGTCTCACTCATTCCTAGCCCATCTATAGGTCGTAGATAAACATCATGCCCAGTCCCATGTATTTCTAAAGCTTGTACTTGCTGAAGCACTTTACAAGTGACCACACAACGAGCACATTTAATACATTTATTTGGGTCGATTTTAATAGATAAACTATTTTCTTCGTGGGGGTAAGTCGTAGGGGATAAGGTATAAGGGATTTCTCTAATACCCATTTCTGCAGCGGTAGATTGTAATTCACAACGAGTATTTCTCACACAAGTCAGACACTCTAAAGGATGATTCGCAAGTATTAGTTGCATCGCTGTAGTTCTTGCCTCTTCACACTGAGGATCATTAGTAGAAATATTCATACCTTCGGTTGTCTTCATCATACAAGATCGAATAATCTTTCCTGTAGTATTATTTTTAACAACACATAGCCCACAAGAGCCAGAACCATTGGTACCATTTTGGTAGAAATCGGGATGGTAACATAGTCTGGGTATCCGTACTCCCACCTCATCAGCAGCTGCTATTATAGGTATCCCTTTAGGTACACTAACTTCTTTTCCGTTAATGGTTATATTAACCATATCTATTTGATTTTCTATATTCATATTTTCACCTCTAAATAATCATTAAGCTATTCTAAACAAAAGAAATAGCATTGGTAGGACAAACAGCCACACATTCATCACATCTATAGCATTTTGCTTGGTTAATAATGTGAAGAGCACCTTTATCGCCATCTATTGAGTTTACGGCACATACTTGCTTGCAAGGAGCTTTTTCATCGCTAGGGCATCCATTACATAAATCTTCTTTAATGAGAAATTTAGGGAGCTCTGTATAAGTTTTAGGCATAGGTGTTTTATGTTCGATAAAATCTGTTATTTCTGTACCATAGTATTTAAAAAGAGCATCTATAACAAAAGGAGATCTCAGTCCTAACATGCAAAAACTAGCAGTTTTCATAGTTTTATTAATAGTTTTTAATTGTTGATAATCTTCCATAGTACCCTGACCAAGAATAATCTTATCTATTATAAATACCTCCTCCTTCGTCCCATAGCGACAAGGCATACATTTACCACAAAATTCATTAGCACATATAGTTTGATATTTATGGAGAATGTCTAAGATAGTCCCAGGGCTTTCTATGCTCACATCAAAAGGTATCGCGGTACGTCTAGCTACTACTGCCATATTTCACCTCATATATTTTTTATTTTATTTAAAATCACTTACTTGATTACTATAGATTATACAAGAAAATAAATAAAAATCAAGTCCAAATTCATAAAAAAATAAAATACTCTTCTTTTTAATAGGAGTACTTCGGTTTTGTTATGTCTCAAATTATCTAATTTTTCTAGTCCCTAAACTATCTCTTCAACTTTTTTACAGAGCTATTAAAATAATACCTATAATATAAATAATTATAATTAAGGAGATTCTTATGGAATTGAATGGAATCACAATGCCCCTGCAAAAAAGCGTATGGAAAACATTAGGAAGGTCAAGGAGGGATAACACAAAAAAGACTTATGATTATGCAATAAGAAGTTACCATGCTACTTATAAGAAAAAAAATTATGCTAATCTTATTTGTCATCTTCAATATTTATTAGATAATGGTAAAACTTTATCTACAATAAGATTGCATTATTACGCTATATCTGGATATTTTTTTCATAATAATATTATGATGAACGAAAAAGAACGCTATGTTTTAAAAGAATTTTTAAAAGGAGTTAAAAATACCTTGGGGGCTATGCAGACATCTAAAGACCCTATTTTAAGAAAAAATCCCTTTGGGCTCACTATCTCTGATATAGATAACTACATAGATAAATCAAGGATAAAAAACAAAGAAGAAATTCGATTTGCTATTCATCTCTGTTTTACAGGAGGGTTCCGTATGAATGAGGTGTTAAAACTAACAAGGAGTGATATTATTGTTAAAGGGTCACAAGTCTATATTGAGGTTAAAAAGGCGAAGACAGGGGATAGAGTAGTCCTTATTAACAACACCGACATTGTAAAGAAATTTAGGAGATTTAAAGATTTTTCTACTATAGGGTACAGAGCCTATCAAAATATTAATAGTCTCATTAAAAGAATCTGCGCTAATAAAGGTTTTGATAGTACAAAATATAGCACTCACTCTTTAAGAGCTGGATTTGTTACTCAAGCTACTATTTATAATGCTAGTATTAAACAAATAATGAACAGAACAGGGCATAAAAGCCTTAGCTCTCTACATAGATATATTAGAATAGCACAAGACATCAATGATGATTTGATGGTTTAAGAATAAAAATACTGACAATCGTTGAATATTTCACATCAAGCTTATAGTTTTGTACTATTTTACAATATATAAAATTGGAAAAAGTGCAGACTATAGGTGATTGTTTATTTTAATGATAAGAACAAATCCAACTACATAAGAGACCAATATTTTGATAAATAATGATAAACCCCTTATAATAAATAAGGAGTACTATTTATTATAATATTTTTTTATCTGGCTATTTTTCTATTGAACGCTTGCTCTTTTACACCCAAGGCATCTGCCTCTTCTCTTCAAAATTCCTTTCAAGAAATTCGAGCTAAAATCCATAGCCCTTATTCCCTAGAGTATCACCATTATTCCCAATCTACAAATAACTCCCATAAAGCTCTTCTATTTTTAAATGAAGAAATGACTGAGTTAAGATTAGGATCTGTTTCTACCTATGATGGATATATGGAATTTTTAGATACTTCATTTAATAATGAAATTGTTATTCAATTCTATAAAGAAGGTGTTTTAAAAAAACTCCCCACCCCACCTACCGTTACCTATCTCCAAGACGAAAGTCAAAAATTTTCAGTACCTATGGAATACCAACTATACAAACACATACCTTCTCTAGTCCAAATATGGAAACACAAAAAATTAGAAGGGGATCATGATTGGGTGGGTGGGTTGACCGAAGAAGACCGTTCTCATGATGTTTATTATTTAATCAAAAAAGAAGCCCAACAAGTGTCTATCATGCACTTATTTTCTTTTCCACGAGAGGAAGGGCTTATTCATCTTGCTTACATGCCTTTTGAGGATGCGCCTATCTATCATTTGAAATAATTATTCTGACTTTTTAGTTATTAATATCATCACAATACAATCACAAACTATCATTTTTTGAGTTTTTCTAAACAAAATATGAGGAAAATTATCTAAAATAACCCTTGAATATGACCATTATCTTCAATAATAATTTGCTCCATAGCTGGGTTTCTTGATAATCCTGGCATATCAATAATAGTCCCTGACATCACCACGATATAACCAGCACCAGCAGACACTCTAATATCACTAATATTAAAGGTAAAATCTCTAGGGCACCCTTTTAATTTTGCTTTATCAGAGAAAGATTTTTGTGTTTTAG
>CAMQVI010000060.1 GCA_947038195.1 uncultured Brevinema sp. | reverse complement strand
CATTAAATTTATAAAAAATTCTCAAAAACCCTTGCAATTTTTATAAAAAAATTGTATCATTTATAAGTCTTATTAGATATAGATTTATTTGGAGATGTGTAATGAAATTTAGTGTTAGCAAAGATGAGTTTTTGAAAGCTTTAGTAATAACAGACTCAATTATTAATCCTAGAACCCCTCTTAGTATTTTGCTTAATGTATATTTAGAAGTCCATAACGATGGGCAAATAATCTTGCAAAGTTATAATGGCGATCATGGCGTAAAAGTAGAAAGTAACGCTGAAGTAGAATCAGGGGGAAAGATTAGTCTTCTCTCTAAAAAACTTTTAGAAATTATTAGAAATATCCCTGGTGATAGAGTCTCTTTAGAACAAAAAGAGGGTGAGCTGGAAATTGTCATTCATCCAGAAGGAAAAAAATCTCCTATCTTCCGTTTACACGGAGTTTCAGCAGATACCTATCCTACTTTCAAAGAATTTCATTGGGATTCTTATATGAAGATTAATCAAGGCACCCTTAGAGAATTAATTACTTCAACGGAATTTGCCGTGTCTAATGATCAATCTCAAATAGCTTTTACAGGTACTTTTATTACTGAAAGTACGGAAGGCGTTTTATCCTTTGTCACAACAGACGGGAAAAGATTGGCTGTTATTTCTAAAGTGATAGAAGAGAAAGAGGGAACGGTCACAACAGATATTATTGTTCCTCAAAAAATCATGAAAACAATTAGTGATTCTCTCTCTCAAGGAGAAGTATTATTTTCCGTTCATAATGGGCAAGCTTATTTCAAAATAGATAATATTTACGTATTTACAAATCTTGTAGAAGGAAAATTTCCTAATTATAGAGATGTAATTCCTGCTCAAAGTGCTTCTACTCTTACGGTGGATGCGAGTGCTTTGGCTTCTTGTATTCAACATGTAGCTATTATGTCTGACAACGAATCAGGACGGGTGAAACTAGAAGTGGAAGATAAACAACTAGTTATTTCAGGGGCTACCGTGCAAGGTAATAGTAGTGACTTTGTAGAAATAGAAGAAATAACAGATAGTACAGAAGTGGCATCTGTGGCTGTAAATCATAAATCTCTTAGTGATTTTTTAAGAAATATCCAAGGGAAAAAAGTTTTGATCTCTATAAATTCTTCTGGAAGTCCTATTTTATTAAGACCTGCTGGGGAAAGTGATTATGAATATATCACTATGCCTATGAAGAATAGTTAAAGGAATATTATTATGGACAGTGACAGTAGTAGGAACAAAGAACTGATCTTATCGTTTCTTACAGGGCTAGAAGCAGAGGATGTCTTAACACCTATTTCTATGGCTCAATTAATTCATATTGACGATTCTTACGAACATATTATAGAAATCATCAAAGAAAATCCCCATTCTTATTATCCCGTATATGATGATGGTATTGATAATATTGTAGGTGTTCTAAACATTAGAAATATTATTACTCATCAAGAAGACCCTTTTAATTTCACACACCTTCTCGATCAACCTTTTTTCATCTCAGAGAATAAAAATCTAGCAGAATTGTTAGAAGAATTTAAACAGAAAAAATCTTGTTTTGCCCTTGTGGTAGATGAGCATGGTTCTGTTCGTGGTGTGATTACGAAGGCGGATATTTTAGAAGCATTGTGGGATAATGGGGAAAGTCCTGATGAAGAAATTAATTCTTATGTTCAAGAAATAGATGATTCTTTTATCATAGATACCCGTATGCCTATAGAAGATTTTAATAAACTATTTCAAATAGAATTAGAATGTGAAGATTGTGATAGTGTTGGTGGATTTATTATTGAGCAATTTTCTTATGTCCCTCAAATTGGAGAGGAATTGCAAGCAATGGGATTAAATATTATAGTTACTAAGACAGAAGGCGCTAAGCTAGAAGAAGTGAAAATAAATAGAATATAGGAAAATAGATGAAAATATTATTTATAAATGATGATGGCTATGATGCGATAGGAATACAAAGCTTGTATAAGGAGTTTGCTCCTCATTGTGATGCTTATATGTGTGCTCCTTTGCACCATAAAAGTGCTTTTAGTCATGCTATTTATATACATGGTTCTTTGGAGTTACAAGAGCTAAAGGGTGATGTTAAAGGTTTTGCCTTAGATGGGACACCAGCAGATTGTGCTCGTGCTTCTTTTAATGGACTTTTTGATGAAGAGTTTGATATTGTATTGTCTGGAATCAATGATGGAGTCAATGCGGCACAGGATATTTTTTATTCAGGTACCGTAGGGGCGGCAAGGGAATCTTCTTTCCAACAGAAACTAGCGATTGCTTTTTCTTTAGACTATTATAATGAAACCTTATGCAAAGAATCTAAAGAACAACTTTTTACCTATACTTCAAAAATATCAAGAAAAATAGTAGAAAGTTTACCAGCTGATCTTTTGAGCTATAAAAATTCTATTATTAATATTAACTTTCCTCCCACAACAAAGCCTAAAGGGATAAAACTAACCGATGTGGGGCAACATGATTTTCACACAATAGTTACTCGTAGAAAAGATAATGGAATAGATAGAGTGGATATTGATGTAGAACATAGAGGGTCTCTTTCGGGAGAAGGAACGGACTCTTATCATCTCCAAGAAGGTTATATTGTCGTGACAGCTCTCCATCAAGGTGTGGTACTGGATAAAAAATTACAAGAAAAACTTCAATATTTAGAAAAATTATCTCTTGATATATAAATAAAAAAGACTTCCTAAAATAGGAAGTCTTTTTTATTTTATAAGTTATTATAAAAAGTTTTTTGATCTAAAATGTATTCAGGGTGATTTTTAAGCTCTTCTATAGTGGAAATACCTAGAAGAATCATTTGAGCGTGGATTTCACTCTGTATTTTTTGGAGATATGCTTTTACGGCTTTTGATCCCCCACCTACGGCGTGAATGGCTATAGGTCTACCAATGAGAACGGCGTCAGCTCCTAATAATAGGGCTTTTATAACGTCAGATCCTGATCTTATAGAACCATCAATAAGGATTTTTATCTTATCCCCTACTGCTTTTTTAATCATAGGGAGCATATCTATAGGTATAGGGAAAGACTCACCTATACGTCCTCCGTGAGAGGATACTATAATATGAGTCGCTCCCGCTTCTACAGCTAGGAGGGCATCGGATACGGATAAAATACCTTTCATCACAAAGGGCATTTTATAAGTATTAATGAGGTCTTTCCATACTGCTAGAGGTTTAGGGCTCGTGCCTTGTCCCATAAGGACGAATGTTTTTAGTCCTACAGCATCGATATCACATCCTAATCCTAATACTCCAACCTCAAGACATTGTCTAAATCGATCATGGATAAACTCAAGGTTTTCTCTAGGTTTCATCGTGGCAATACTATGTCCGTAATTTTCAAGAATACATTTAGGAATATTAATAAAGGCTTCGGCTGCTCCAGGGTCTGGGGCGAAAGCTAAGGTGCCAGCTTGATAAGCTCCTTTAAAGAAGGCTCTTTGTAGGTCAAGCTCTGAAATAGAATCATTGTAGTTGATTTTAGCTCCTGCTATGGGGGCGACAAATACGGGCATAGAGAATTTTTGTCCAAACATTTCTATAGAGGTATCTGCCTTGGTAATGGAGTGAATATATTGAGGGATAAACTTAATATCTCTATAACGATTGTAGGATTGAATAAACCCTTCACCAGTACCTACGCCACCAACTCCAGGTATTTTACCTCTACACCATAATCCATCACAATAAGGACATACATTACAAACGGATTTTAGTTTTTCTTTGGCAATACTATAACTTTCTTTTAAGAGGAGATCTATATTGCTATTATCTTCTATATGTACGTGGATAGATTGTAAGGCTTTGTGGATGGCTCTATGGGCTAATTCTCTAGTGGGAGCAGTAGCAATGATATTACCAGCTTTATCTATATTGTTTTTGGGGGAGATAACGATGTCTCCTATTTGAGCTCTAAAGGATAGGTGACTAATATATTCTTGTTCTAAGATATTAGAGGGGATGTCTATATGGGTGATTTTACCTTCAGGGAGAATGATAGCTCTTTCTACACTTACGAGATTTTTTTTATCGTGAATCTGGGGAAGCTCCCCTCCTAGGGCTAGTTTTATCATTTCTTCATGTAAACTAATACCTGTAGAGAAAGGGTAGGTATGGGAGGACATAAAGCCCCCAGATAAGCGTCCTGCTATCTCAATAATCCACGTTTTATCGGCGCTGATTTTAAGGTCTGCTTTAGCAGCTCCATGACTAAGTCCTAGAGCTTTTATACCTTCCTTGAAAGCTATGATGGCTCTTTCTTTCCATTCTTCTGAGATAGAGGAAGGCATGATATGTCCCGTTTCTACAAAATAAGGGGGGTATTCAATAATTCTATCTCCTATCCCTGTAATAACAATATCTTCTCCCTTTACAAGGGCATCTATACTAAGCTCATGGGCATCGATAAATTCTTCGATAAGGAGACTTTGTTCTTTGGAATATTTGGTGGCTAAAGAAAAGGCTGTTTCGAGATCTTTTTCTGTTCTAACTAGGGAAATACCCCTAGCACCCATATTGCTAATAGGTTTTAGGACACAAGCTTTGTTAATAGTGCGGAAGAAATTCAAAGCTTCGTCTAAGGTTTTTATTTGTGAATATTGAGGAATAGAAACTTCTGCTTTTTCAAATGCTTTTCTCATGAGAGCTTTATTACTAGCATTTGAGGCAGCATCAAGAGAATGTCCTAAAAGATTAAAATGGTGAGCAATAGTAGCTACCGTCAAAGAGGCATCTGTACCAGCAGTGACAACACCGTGTATCATTCCTTTTTCAGCCACATATTTTTGTATTGCGAGAAGGCTAGACGCAGGATCCATCGTATCAGCGATAATATAAGCATCTGCATGAGTAAATCCAAGAGCTTTGGGGTTTTGATCGCTTGCAATGACAAAAACTCCTAAAGCTTGGGCTGCCTGGATAAGGGGAATCTGTAATTCCCCCGCTCCTATGACGAGAATTCTTTGATTTTTATAATCCATAAGATAGTCCTTAATTTAACGATGAGAAATCAACAGTAGCAGAGTACCGTTTTTGAGATATTTGTAGAATATTAGTGATTCCGGTGCTCATGGGTGTAACATTGGTATTAGTATTTAAACTAGGGACATATTTTAGGGGAACGACAAAAGACTCTTCAAAATTAAAAAAGTCCTGAGATACACCATCTTGTTTAATAATAGCTGTTTCAGGGAGCACTTCTGTGACCGTAGCGGTGACAATAGGCTCAAAATCTTTATTCATAATCACTAAAGAGCTGTTATTGGTAATATTGAGCTTAGTCCCTAGATTGATTCTAAAAGTGGAATTAGGTAAACGCTCAAGGAGAAGTCCTATGGGGGGGGTATTAGCCACTGATTTTTCTATGTGATTGATAATACTTTCTGTAAGAAGTGCTTCATTATAGAAATCACTGTCTCTACGAATAGGGTATCCTGTTTTATCGTAGACTTGGATACTTACTTCAGAGCCATCTTCTTGTATACTTGCATGAGTAATGATATTGTAGTTGGTGTTATTTTGGAAAATATTTTTAGTCTCAGCAGCAAAAGGAACACTTGTATTAACCCTATAAACAACTCCGTTAAAAAAAGTATTGATAAATTCAATGTCATTTTTTATCGTATCAACTAAAAATCCCAAATTATTATCGATATATATTTTATTAGTATAAATATATTCTTTTTTAGGATTAATGTCTAAGCGACTGGTTTTTTGTAAATGCTCTCTTAATAATATACTGTTAGAAAGACCAGTGTTTTGAGGGTCGTATGTAGCGTTGGCTCTTAGAAGGCTATCTATTCTATATTCATTATTATAAAGACGAGCATAATTAATTAATTTACTTCGGATTTTAGTGTTAGTGGGGTCAAGAAAGACAATTCTTTGGAGAATAGTGATATAGTATAAACCCACTCCTTTTTTGCCTAATAGATCTGCCTTTTTTTCTAAAAAACGAGATAGAGCAAGGCGAGTGATGTCTCCTTCGGGGAGGGTCATTAAATAGTTATAAAAAGTAGAAATATAAAGCTGATTATTAGGGGATAATTCAAAAGCCTCTTTAAGGTATCTGTGGGCGGTATCCATATCTCCTGTGATTTTAGAGAGATTGTACAACTTCCATTTAAGGGCATGGGGGACAGGAAAGGGAGAAGAACCTTGATTTTGGTCACTTAGGGTATAGTACTGTAAAGATTCTTCGTAACGACCTTGAATAAATAAAAGGTCTCCTAAAATCTTATTTCTACGACTAGAATCTCCAAAACGAATATTGGTTTCTTTGAGGACTTCTATAGCTTTATTGTATAATTTACGTTGTATATAAAAATCAGCAAATTCTGCCAATACTGTTTCTTCATAAGAAAAACGTTCTACTGCTTCAAAAAAAAGATTTTGAGCTTGGGTGAATTGTTTTCTTTCTGTGGCTAATTTGGCTTTTAATATAATATTTTCCCAAGATTGGGGCTCGAAATTAATGGAGAGGTTAAGGAGGCGTTCGGCTTCGTTTAAATACTTGAAATCTATATTGAGCGTAGCGTATTCATAATAAACTTGAGCTGTTCCAGGGGCAAGGGTTATTGCTTTTTCGTAAGATTCTTTGGCTTTTAGGTAGTCTTTTTGAGCCCTATAAATATTACCCGCGATGATGTGATTTTCAGGATTGTTTTGAGATAAGCGTAAAGCCTCTTGGATGTTGGATATAGCAGAATCTACCATATCAATTTCCAATAAGAGCTCTGCATAATAACGATAAATAGTATTATCATAGGGATTTTGGGTAACTAATTGATCAAGTAATGTTATCCCCATCGTATAATCGTCTTGTTGTATATGTTCTTTAATCGTTTTAAGCTGATCGGGGACAGAATTTTGAGCATAGGATACGCCCATGATAAAGAAAGAGAGGAGAAGGATATAGTATCTCATTCGGAATCTTCCTGATTTTCTATATCATCAGCAATGCTCGTGTCCACCCCTTGTGCTGCTAATTTTTCTAAAATAGAAGTAGCTTTGCCGTAAAGATTTTTAGAGAGGGTCACTAAAACCTCTGGTTTGTCTTTGAAGGATTTTCCTACGCCAAATACTTTAGATAAGATTCTTTTAGATCCACCCATTCTCACAATTTTTTCTGTACCATCAAAAGTATCTAGATGTTTTATAGTTAAAAAAGCTATTATATAGAGCAATCCATCATATCCAAAATTAGTGTCCACATCGGGCCCCATCCATATAAATCCGTCAAAAGGTTCTTGGTTTTTAAGCTGGCGTTCTAAGCATCTATCATAATTTAAATAAGATTGAAAATAAAGAGAATCTCTTATTTCTTTAAAATGGTTGGATTGATTTTTTTCAAAAATATCATGAGCAAGCCAGGCACCTCTTAAAGCATAAAGTCCTCGTCTAGCAGTAGGAGAGGCTTCTGGGGGAAGGTAAATGGTACTAATAAGCCCTAGAATATAAGAAGCTAAGCCAGTGATGTCACTGCGATAATCGGTAAAATCAAGATCACCTCCAAAGAAATTCTGGATAATTTTATGTCTATTATCTTCACCTTCTTTGATTCCTTCTATCATCTCTTCTGAGATTTTGGAGAAATCACTAACCATACCAGCAAAATAACAAGAAGGGCAAACAACTATAGGGTATAAGAGAGGGTTGACTATGCCATATTTTTGGGTAGGGATATACAATCTCCTCAATTCTTGGGTAAGCTCTCCAGCATTGATACGTCCACGACCTGTCTGCATTTCTTCTCTTTGAATTTCGGTGTAACATGAGGGGCATTTAATATTCTTTTTAGAGAAAAAGGTGACTCTTGGTTTTTCACTCAAGGGAAACTCCTTAATACTATAGGATAAAATATATAGTATTATATCTATATTGTAAACTAGTTTTCTTTTTTTTTCAAAAAAACTAGTGCTATATTCTTTAAAAAAAGTGAGAAAGTACGAAAATATATAGAGAAGTATTATTTTAAAAATATACTGAAAAAGAATTAAAAGAGGTTTTCATGCTTTTTACCCTAGTCATTTTAGCTGTAGTACAAGGTTTGACAGAGTTTTTACCTGTCTCTAGTTCTGGGCATTTAAATCTTATCTCTCATTTTTTTGCTCTTGATGCCTCTAATATGCTTCTATTTTTTTTAATAGTACATGCGGGAACGGCTTGTGCTGCCTTATTTTATTTTAGAAAAGATATTATAGACATAATATTGGGGTTCTTTGATTTTATTACTAAAAAAGATACTCCTAGGGTTAAAGATGCTTTTAAATGGAGTGCTCTTGTGTTAACGGTATCATTACCTACAGGAATAATAGGTATTACCTTGAAATCTCATGTGGAACAATTGGGGACTAGTCTTTCTAATCTTGGAATAGCCTTAGTGGTAACCGCTTTTATTTTATTAGCTACGAAATATGTAAAAACAAAAAATTTAGATTTGCATAGTTTTGGTTATAAAGAAGCTTTCTTAGTGGGTTTGGCTCAAAGTTTTGCCCTTATGCCTGGTATTTCTCGTTCTGGGTCTACTATTGCTATGGCTCTTATTTTAGGAGCTACCCCTCTTTTTGCAGGGAAATTGTCCTTTTTAGCTTCTTTTGTGGCTATTTTTGGGGCTTTACTCTTAGAAGTTTTAGAATATATGAAAGAAGGAAAGGAAATATTTCCTATTTCTTATTTAATAATAAGTTTTATTGTATCATTTTTAGTGGGTCTTTTTGCCTTACGCTTCTTAATGAAAATACTTAGCCATGGAAAATTGTATTTATTTTCGTTATACTGTGGAGTTTTAGGTCTCACTGTTTTAATATATAATCTTATAAAATTGTAGGTGTTCGATGATTAAAGGAATAATACGTGTTATAATATCTTATGGATTAATGATATTTTCTCTGCTACTAGCGATATCTCTAGCGAGTTTCTCTCCTAATGATCTTAGTTTTTATACAGCGAGCCCTAATCTCCCCCCTCATAATGTGTTGGGATTTTTCGGACTGAAAATAGCAATACCTTTTGTCTTTTTCTATGGTTATGCCTCTTGGTTGTGGGTGTTATTTGCACTATCTACGGGGATAAGATTACTCACAGGGATTACTCCTAAAGACCTTTTTCTTCGTTTTGTGTCTGTTCACTATTTAAGCTTTATCTTATCTATTATCATGGCTTTATCGTATGGCTTTAATAATTTTGCCCAAAGTGGGGTATTCGGGATTTTAGTAGCAACTCCTATGTTAAATTTACTCCCTGAGTTCTTTTGGGTGCCTATACTGGCTATGGTTTTTCTTGCTGGGGTGTATACGAGTTATCGTTTCCCTAAAAAATTGATGCAGAAATTTTTAGACGCAAAAAATACTGCTAATCAAGAAAATATTGTTATAGAAAATGCTCCCTCTCTAGAAGGGATGGGAGAAATAGAAGAGATGAATGAATGGGCAGAAAATAATGAAATAGAAAGCGTTTACATTACGAGAGAGCGATTAGATAGCTCTCCTTATCCCGATGTTTTAGAAGATGAAATCCCTCGAGCGTCGCAAGTACCTTATTTTTTGGAAGATAGAGAAGAAGATAGAGAAGAAATGGACGAAGATTTTCCTCTTTATTTGAACAAAAAACGTCTTTTTGATACAAAGCCTATTATGTTTCAAGATGTAGAGGTTGATCTTTTGTCTCCTTATTTAAGATCAAAAAGCCCTTTCTATAAAAACCTAGAAGAAAAGGAACAAAAATCTCAAGAACAAGATTATAAAATAAAATCGGCTTTAGAAAAGGCACAAAATGATACAGAAGCCTTAGATGAGCTAGAACAAAGCTCTAGCATAATGCTCCCTACTAGTGAATGGGCTAGAGAAACAGGACTACGTGCTACGGATATGATAAAACATACACGCTTGTCCTTTGATCATGGATTTGTTGAAGAAGATATTGCTGATCCAAAAACAGCGGAAGATAGAATTTTTAATGAGAAAGAGGAAGGGGAAGTTTTAAAAACAGAAGGGTCAGTAAGAAAAGAAGGAACTGCTCCAGCTCTTGAAGAAGAATTGACTGTTCCCATAGAACAACATATTTCAAATTTTCCTCCTATTGATGAAGATTCTTTAAAAGTAGAATTATTAAAAGATATAGAAGAAGATAATGTCCCCATGAGTGAAGACGATTATGTTAGCAGTATTCTTAATGAAAACGCTAGTTCTAATATTGATGGGATGGAGAATTTATCAGAATCTGAAAAACTTTTAATTCAAGGGCTCTCTCGAACCAATGTGAAAAATGAATCTCAAAAAATGGCCTTAAGAGAAAAATTACAAAAAAAACAACAAGAATTGGCAAAAGCTTACTATAGTAATAACCCTAGTGAAGCTATAGAACATGGTGTAAAAACTGACGCTAAAGTGAAAGCAGAGACTCATGAACATAGCTACAAAATCCAAGGGATAGGGCTGGAGATTTTAGAACTACAAAAAAACTATGGCCCTACAGCAACGGTATCACAACCCTTAGATGTTCCTCATGCAAATCTTGGAGAGAATTTCAGGTCTTCCTTTTTAGAAGATTTTAACAATCTTTATGGTACTAAAGACTCAAGTCCTTTAGATGAAGATACTACACAGTCCCCTATAATAGAGGGAGAAACCCAGACGGTAGTGGAAGAGATAACTGAAGATGATGTCCCTTCCAAAGATGAGCTCTTGAAAGAATTAATGTTGCCTGAAATCGATGAGAAAGAAGAAGAGAGTACGTTGTTTACATCGGAACATGATGTCGTCTCTAGAGAAGAAATAGCATTGAATACTGAGTCTTTTGGTATAGAAAAATTCACCTTCTCTGCTATTGATACGCCCATTGATACTTCTGTGGAAGAAATAGTAATGGATGCACCTCAAAAAAATGATATAGGTGCAGAAGAATTGATCTTAGAACCTATAAGCGAAGAAACGGTAACCAATATCCCAAAAAGAAGTAGTGTGCTTGCCGAAGAGGAATTGATTTTAGAACCTATAGTAGAAGATAGTGAAATGCTAGAAGAATCTATTGTACTTGTTTTGGGTGATGAGCCTGAACCTTCTTTTTCTGTCGAAGAACAGCCTTTTAGATCTCAAAAATCAGAAATTCTAGATGATGGTCTGGTGGTGATAGAAAACAATACTGATTTACTAGAAGATGATAGGGTAACTTCTGTAGAAAATTTGGCATTTAGAGATGGGCATTTTGTTAATTCTAGAGATCTCCCTACCTCAAGAGAAACAACATTACAAAGAAATAAACAAGGTTATTTGGTACTGGATAGAGATACAACACATCCTACAGAAATAGTCGATGTCCCAAAAAGAACAAGTGTTCTCATTAAAGATAAAGAGGGGAATGTTTTATTTGGTAATACTCCCCTTGTTCTCGTAGAGGAAAAAATATCTGAGGATATTATTTTTGAAGAACCCCAAAATAGAGTCAGTGATTTTGAAGCTCAAGAAAAAGTGCTAGAAGCTCCCGCTGTTCTAGAAGAAAGTAAAAATATAAGAGCACGAGATGGGCTAGAAGGATACTTAGACCTTTCTAAAATTGTTGTAAATGATTTTGCTATTAGTAACCCTTCCTTAGATAACAATGTAGCAGAAGAAGTCAATCTTGATGAAATGCTACATAGTGTAAATTACGATGATAATTTTGACGAAGAAATACCTGTGGTAGTATCAAGTATGGTAGATTCTACAAGGGAAGACTTAGTAGTAGCAGAAGAAG
>CAMQVI010000059.1 GCA_947038195.1 uncultured Brevinema sp. | reverse complement strand
CGATTTTTATGACTACTTTAACGACACTTGTTGGGATTGCTCCTATTGCCTTTGGTTTTGCAGGAGATGAATTTTTATTACAACCACTAGCTGTAGTAATTTTCTTTGGAGTACTAGCCGTATCGATGATTACACTTATACTACTCCCTTTAAGTATCAGTATTATTGAGATGGATCTTGGTGGATTGTTCTTCAAAAATTCAAAAATTTCTATATTAGAATTTTTCAACAGAATTATCAAACCTTTTATTCATTCAAAAAAGCAAGATAGAAAAAATAGAAGACACACACTAAAACAAACCAGACTAAATAATAAGTAGTTAAATAGGGAGAGTTTATTCTATGCAAAGATTTTATAAATTAGTGGTACTGGTTCTCGCTACATCTGCCATTTTTGCTCAAGAACAAGAGCCTCTTGATGATGCCCCTATTACAATGACTAATCTTAGTATTCTTAGTGAACAAGACTTCCTCAATTCCTATTTAGAAAACTCTTTTCATAATAAAATAGCCATAGAAAATCTAAGCATAGCTGATCAAAAAATCAATATTGCCTTCGAGCCCTATACAGCATTATTATTTTATATTATTTGATTTCTATCTTAAATTGTACTATATTTTTATCTCATAGCTTAAACAAAAGGTGCCTTATATATCGATAATAAATTAAGGAGATTTTATGAAAATCAAATTAGGATTTATCGGTTATGGTAAAAGTACCCATCGTTATCATCTCCCTTTTATCAATCAAGAAAAATATGATATTATGGGATACTATACCAGAGGAACACACATTTTTGAAATGGAATATCCCCAGCGTCCCAAAGATCTTATTCGTTTTGATAGTATGGATGATCTCCTCAAATCAGATGTTGAATTAATTGTTATTACTACCCCTCCTCATCTTCATTATGAATATGCAAAAAAAGCTTTATTAGCTAAAAAACACGTACTCGTAGAAAAGCCCTTATGCTATCATTTGGAAGAATTACAAGAACTTTACACATTAGCCAAACAACAAGGTGTGGCTTTTCTCCCTTATCAAAATCGTCGCTATGATAGTGATTTTTTGACCTTAAAACATGTCTTAAATAATTATGATCTTGGGACTGTTTTTGAAATAGAATCCAATCACACTCAATATCGTTTAGATAATATAGAAAAAGAAGCCTCTATCTATGAGGGCAGTATCTATGGACATGCGGTGCATTTTGTGGATCAAATCGTATCTCATTTTGGGGTGCCCGATAAAATTTCATACGATATCTACAATCAAAAACATTATGCTTTGGGTGGTACTTCAGAGATAAATCCTGAAGATTATTATGATATTAAGCTTACTTATGATTTTCTTCGTATCAGAGTTCGTTTTTCTCAGCTTATCGTCCACGAAGACCCTCGCTGGATTGTTCATGGAAGCAAAGCGAGTTTTAAAAAATATATGGTAGATCAACAAGAAAGAGATCTCAAAAAAGGGATATTTCCCTATGATAAAGACTTTGGTAAAGACACAGGATATGGAATAGGAACGCTTTATCACTTGAATGGAGATAAAGAAAATATAGCGACCGTATATGGGGGATATCAGCTTTTTTACGATCAGCTTTTTGAATGTATCATCAACAAACAAGATCCTCCTGTTCACCACGAAGAAGCTCATACCGTCCTAAAAATATTAGAAACGATAGCTCTTAAAAAAGAATGGCATAAATAATATTCTTTAAAATAAAAAAACACCTATCGTAAGTAAGGTGAGGATTTTATAAGTAGCTCTAATATAGACGTTTCCCTATTTGATTTCCCTATTTGAATGGCTTATGATTGACTCCCTCTTAAACTGTACTATCTTTTTATCTCATAGCTTAAACAAAAGGTGCCTTATATATCGATAATAAATTAAGGAGATTCTATTATGAGAGATTTTATAGCAGAATTAAAAAAGAAAAAACGAGACCTCACCATAGGGGGTATTATCACGCTTATAGCTATGTTTCTTTGTACAAAAACACCCTATAATTTACTTATATTTGTTCCTATTATTGGGTATATCATTTTTTCTGTTAAAATATGCCCTAACTGCAATCTCTACAAAATCTTAAAAATTGTAAGGGTTGTGGGGAAAGACTGGTCTAAACTATCTTTAACCATAAAAAAGGATAGATTGTTGAAATCTGTCCTTTTTTATTCTTATGAATGACAATCAATCTTGAGAAAAAGATAAAACTCATGGGCTAATTATTAGCTCTATCTTATTAAATATTTTATTGACAAAAACTCTAGTTATTTTTATAATATAAAGACCTACTTATTTTAAATAAGGGGTATAAATAAATAAAAAAGAGGTAAACAACATGGGATTTTTAAAAAACTTAGTAGGGGCATTGTCGAATAAAAAATATAGGGAAAACCCCGTTGTTGCAACGCTAACTACAGAACAATACATTGCCTTAAACATAGGCGCAATTAACGGAGAACAAACGATGAGTTTTTGCGATTCTCTAACTACGGGTGTGGATAAAAGCGAAACCCAGAAAAATCTTATGAATTATTATGAGATTTTTGATAGAAATACCGCCCTAGAAACATTAGAATGGTTTTTAGATAAAGGGCATAGAGGTTTCTATGAAATAATCAAAAAAACAGTATCAGAACACTCCACTCTTTTAAATGATGAACACTTAAATAATGCCGAAAAAGACACTGCCGAAGAATACATAGAAAATTTAGAGGGAACTATTAAAGATTTACTAGAAAATGGATTTATTCACAATCGTTCTGACTTCATGAAACACTCTATTTTAGCTTGGGATATGGGACGATTGGTATTGGTAGCTCGTTGTTGTTATGACCTTGACTATATATCAGAAGATGAAGCTTGGGATATTCTAAAAAAAGCTGAAGATGAGTCCTGTAAAGTATATAGAAACTGGATTGATTTTGGAACGGGTTATATGATAGGGAGATGTATGTGGAGCGGCCCTAGCATGATGATAAGTGGTCTCATGGATATCACAAAAGGTTTGATTGGAGATGAAGATAGTCCTTGGAAAAAAAATCTCTTAAAAAATATTTAATAAAATTTTAGCTTGGGATATGGGACGATTGGTAGCTCGTAGTTTTCTAAAAAAATCTGAAGATGAGTCTTGTAAAGTATATAGAAATTGGGCTAATTTTGGAACAGGATATATCATCGGAAGATGTGCCTAGCATGATGATAAAGGTTTGATTGGAGATGAAGATAGTCCTTAGAGGTATATCTTGATGATTATCTGGAAATGTTTTATAATAGAAGCTAGGGAGAATCTATGAAAACTATGAAACAAAATCTTATTACTAAAATGATTCCCTTAATGCTTACGGCTCTCGGATGTTCTCCTAGTGAAGAAATAAATAGAGAAGCCGCTTTGTCTGTATTAAAAGGATATTACACTCTTAGTGCCCAAGGTGTCTCTACTTTAAAATCTTCTACAGGTTTTGATACAGCAGGCGTATCCTCTACAACCCTTGTTACTATTAATTCTTTAGATTTTAATATAGGAGATGTTCATTTTAGCTACCTAGAGATACAAGACGGTTTGATCGTCTATCAAGCTACTTTCAACGGAGCTATAAACTATACAGCTTTTGCCACAGATGATGTAGGTAATATTCAAACAGAATTTACAGTATTTAGGGCTAGTCGGGGTGCTATTTCCACTTCAGATGGGGAACATGAATTTCTCAATGAAAACTAATAATTTCTTACTCATAAACTAAAAGTACACCTTAGCACATGCTCCGTTAGGATGTGCTTTTTTGATGCCGTTAATCTTTTCTAAGAGAAAGTTCTCGGCGTCTATTTTCTCTAGGGGGAGCCTTGTCTCTCCCCCTATAACCCCCGAGCCAAATAAGGGGACTACTAATCCCCTTATTAATCCCCACGATGGAGATTTTTTAGATGTTTTTGTTTGTGCTACGATTTAGAGATTTTTAGAGATTGGAGTGGTTAACGTAGCTCTCTTTGAGTAGTTGGGGATACCCTTATAGCAGTTGTTTTTATAATTTTGGAGGAGACAAAGTAATGAAGTTTTTATCAATATTTTTTATAGTTCATTGTAGTAACAAACATTTATCTGATAATTCCGTCCTATCTACAGTAGTTGAAGTATCTATAGAAACATTAGAACACAAAAAAGATCTTACCATAGATGAATTATTTCTGCTATGTGCTGAAAAACCCTCCGTTAAAGAAATAGCAGTGCTTTTAAATACTGGAGATATTAATGCAACATCGAGTGACGGTTGGTCATCATTGATGATGTCAACATACCATGGATGTAAAGAAATTTCAAAATATTTGATTAAAAATGGTGCTGATGTTAACATCTCTAGTACAAATAGAGATAACCCCCCTCTATTAAATGCTATAGAAAATGGGCATATAGATATTGTGAAACTGTTAATTGAAAATGATGCTAATATTAACATAAAAGATAGTGGGGATTGGACACCTTTAATTATGGCTTCGTTCTACGGACATCTTGATATAATAGAATACTTACTTGAGAATGGAGCAGATATCAATTCAGATGATACAACAGCTATTGATATAGCTAGAGAAAGAGAACACTTTGACATTGTTGAGTATTTAGAATATTATCTATTAGAATTGTATAATTCTCTTGATGAAAGAGATGATGTTAGTTGCTATGGACATCCTCTACTTTGTTAGATAAGTTTTTGAAATTTGTAAGAAAATTAAAATTATATACCTCACAAAAAAAGTACACTCATGCACATGCTCCGTTAGGATGTGCTTTTTTGATGCCGTTATCCTCCTATATTTTACCCAAAACAATCTCTCAATACCCCTTGACTCTTTATGATAATAGGGATTATTAAGAGAGTTACACTTGAAAAAAAACCAGAAATATTTTATACTAGAGGACGAGGAGCATCTATGGAAACTATAAAAAAAATGATTCCTACAAAAATCCTTCTTGTTATAGGATTGATGCTTACTCTTGTGGGATGTTCCATCATCGAAGAGAAAAATAGAGCAGCTGCTTTAGCTGTGTTAAAAGGATCATATACGGTAGATTCTCCAGCTAGGGTTCTCTTAAATAAGACTTTTGGTGGGGCTGTCCTACCTAACAATACAAAGCTTACTATTACTCATCTAGAATTTAATATAGAAGATATTCACTTTAGCTATCTAGAGCTAAAAGACGGTTGGATTGTTTATAAAGTTACTTCAGGGGCAACTATAAAATATACAGCTTTTGCGACAGATACTACGGGTAATATTGGTATGGAAGATAATTCCTTTAGAGATCATCCAGCTGATATCGCTCCTCCTGTAGGATTGGCATATCGTTTTCTTAATAAACAATAAAAAGTTACTCATAAACTAAAAGCACATCCTTCACTAGGATGTGCTTTTTTGATTTCTCCCCCCCCTCTATAAGGGGGGGGACCCTTATACTTTACCCAAAAATCCCTTGACTCTTTATGATAATAGGTATTATTATTAAGATAGTAAAATAAATATAACAAGGATCATCTATGAAATACCTACTACTTATAACAAGTCTTTTAATAAGTACTTTATCCTATGGACAAAAACAAGAACTGAATACCATTTATAAGATGTATTATTCTAATACTAATGACTACACGAGTCCTGAGGCATTTTTATCGACTTTGTCTAATACGATAAAATCAGCAGAAAATAGTGTTAGTAGTCAAGAAGAAAAATACACAATCGAAGCTACAGGATTATTGTTACTTCATAGTCTAGAACAAAATAAAAAAGTTAAAAAGCAAAATATAAAACTTTTCAAAGCTCTTTACACAAAAATGAACGACTATGCTAATGAGCTAGGAAGAGATAATTTATCCCCAGAATATCTCACAATCTTAGCGGTAATTGTCCCCCAATTTATGATTAAAGAACCTCTAGGTACATTGATAAAATTATCAAAGCAAGGGGATAAAGATTATGAATTGGCATTAAAAAAAGATAGTAGCTATTTCTTTGCTTATCTCTATTTTGCTCAACGCTATTTGTTCGCTCCCAAAATCGGAGGAGGTGATCTCAATAAGGCTTTGGAGCTTTTTAACAAGGCAGAAAAACTCGCTGTACATCCTTATGAAAAATATCTCGTCTATTCTTGGCGTTCTCAAGTATATTTCAAAGAAAAGAAAAAGGAAAAAAGTGCAGAAGAGCTCCAAAAAGCAGAGGAAATTTTTCCCACAGGGAGACTACATAATATACTAAAAGAGTTTAACAAAAAAGGTAAAATGATGAGTTAAGCTATTATCAAAAAAACATATAATTTAAAAAACCCCCTCCTCTAAATAAGGTGGGGGTTTTATGATTAATGGTATAAAAATTTATGATGTATCAATCAAAGCTTACATCCTGCATATTACCTGCATCTACTTTCAGCTGCCCTAGACCTGTGGATGTATCTACTGTTATTCTCGAAGGAAAGCTCCATACTGGATCTTCTGTATATTGATACAAGAACACACCTGTATCTAGAGTATAAGATACAAAAATATTACTCTTACCTGATTTCCATCCGTAGTTTGCAGATGGGGTGAATGTTTTACCGTCAGCGGACATCGTTCCTTGCACAGCTTCCAGATCTATTCTATTCAATATTTTTCCATCCATAAATGCTAGTCCTTCACTGATGATAGTATCTAAAAATTTAGTGTTAATAGTAGACCCATTGAGCTCCGTTAAAAAATTGGCTCCTGTTGCGTTTCCCGATGACATAATCAAGTTTACAATAAGAGTAAGCTCCCCACTACTTGTCGTTTTTATATAGGTGGCAGAATCCACAGTCGAGCCACTTACTTCTGTGAATATTTCCCCTGTACTGGAAACAGTGACATCCCCTACTTCATTAAAAACAGCATAACTACTTTTACTTAATTCAATTACCGATTCTTGCCCTTTGACACGCTGTACAAATGTTGAATTTATTCCTATAGGAGCACTAGGAGGAGCACTGGGAGGAGGAGCTACTGTAGAGATTTCTTCAACAGCTACAGAACATGATACAACAATAATCAATGATAACATAGCACCAAAAACTATACGTATAAGTTTTTTCTTTTTTTTCATATTAAATCCCTTTGAATTACACTATTAAAAAGTTATATATATCCCTTCCAAATGTCAACTATTGACTTATAAGGGATATAATAAATCAATAGTTAACATTTACTAGAAAAAAAAAGATAGTATTAATAGGAAAAGGGTAAATGTCCTAGAATCTTGTAGATAGGCTCATCAAATAAGTATTTCTTGGAGAGTGTGAGATTGTTCCTTGTTGAGTGAAATAGTGAGAATATTCAAAATACATTTCAAAATGGGTGCTCATCGTCCACGTTAGTCTTGTTAAAATAGAGGGAGAGCCTTCGAGATTAAGCTCTTTTTCATAATTAAAAGCAAGGAGTAAAGACACTTGATATAATGAGGCTATCATTCCCATAGCAAATAAATTATGATAATCTTCCCAAGCATATTCCATAAAAGAGATAAGCATTATATTATTATCGTGCATATATTCATGTTGTAGACCTGCTAGAAATCGTAGCTCATCTTCTTGCCCTAGAATGCTTTCTTTTAGCATATAATAGGCGAAACTACTATAAAGCTCAAATCCTTTAGGAAGGAAGTATTGAAAATCCAAAGCCCCCTTCACATCATAAGTATTACCTTCATGCCATGTCATAGTAATAGAAGAAAGTATAGTGTACAGCTCTTGATCGTATTGTATATAAATCCAAGGGGTATACCATGTGGGTTTTTCTAATACATCAATAGATTTCGTATCGACTGCTAGCCCCATAGATATAAGCGTCGCATCCATACGCTTGAATACTTCTATATTGTAATAACGACTGTCCTCTGTGGCGAAACTTTCATTCACAAAAAAAGAATATTGTTTGGTAAACCCCTCTCCCCATGCTAAAGGTCTTTTCCCTACAATTACAGAAACATCTAAGCCATCAAATCTAAAATATGCTTCTCTAAACATAAAATGGACTTGATAATTGTCTGAATTATCTAAGGGATTTGTAATTGTAAATCCAGGGAGTAAACTTAGAGTGAATTGATTGAATCCCGCATACATAGTCGCAGAAAACCCAAGATAAACTAATCCCCCATAGGATAAAATAGAATCTTGATTGGGAATATAGGTAGAGGGATAGAAATCCAAAATATTAAATTCGTGTTCCATCCCCCCATCAAACTTTATCGTATTCGCAGATAGAGGGGAAGAAATGAGTAAGAATAAACTAAATAAGAGTATCTGTTTCATATTATCATTTCCATTATTCTATTTTATGACATTAAATATTAATTTCACTTTCTCAGGAAAAAGGGTCTGTGCAGGGATTTTTGATTTTTTAATAGAAAACACTTCAAAGGAACTCTGTCTATTCGTATCCATAATAAGATCTTTAAATATAGCTTTTTTTAGAGTATGAATATTGTTGATTGTCCCTAGTTCAAAAGACCCAGATTTGATAGGCACTTTATTTCTATCCATAAAGATTCCAAAAAATTTGTTTTGAGCTTCTTTAGTAATGGTAACGTAGGGATAAGTAACATTATTTGCTTTAGTTTGTAGAGAAACAGACTTAGCGTTGGTTTCTATAATATTATATAAAGTATAATAATCAATTCCTAAAACATCATCAATATTCATAATCCCAAACATCGTATAGCTCCCAGATACCTTTAAAGGTACAGGAGAATTTTCTTGAGCTATCCACGAACCTAGAGGATTTTTAAGAAAAATCATCGGTTTTTTGTTTTGTATCATATAAACAGCACTGGAATCTCTTGATAAAATCAAGGTGCTATCGTTAGAGATATTTTTTTTTGTTGGATCTGTTGTTGTTGCGATTGCAGTAAAAAGACTTTTTTGTTCATAAGTAGCTTTAGGATCTTTCTTAAAGAAATCATACTGTCCTACAAATTCTGTTAAAATAGGATTTTTTGTAATCCCTGATGATTGACCATAATTGAGCATACTATGACTGAGTATGGAAATCATTAATAATATTTTATACATGTTTCATTACCTCCACAACTGGTTTTGATACCGCTTTATAAGCAGGGTATATCCCTGAGCCAATAACAACACTAATAACTCCCAAAGAGACAAAAATAATATCAGAAAGATAAAAAATCATCTGAAGAGGATAAGCAGCATCTGTCATAGGAGGGGTGAATGTAGCCCCGAAAAATTCCATTGCAAAAGAAAATGCATAGGTAATCAGTAAGCCAAAAATCACCCCTAAAGTAGCCATTAAAGTGGTTTCTCTAAGAAGAAGTAAAAACACATTTTTAGGGGTAAGTCCTATCGCTCTAAGAGTACCCAGCTCGCCCATTCTTTGATAATAATTCATTTGGAGCATTTGAGAAATGGCAGCAAGGATAAAAATAGCCAGCATCATAATAGACCAAAAAGAAGCTGTTTCATTCATATTGTTAATATCTGTATACATAGGATTGAGCTCTAACCAATCTCTTATTTCTAAATCCGTCCCTTCTAAATCTTTATTGATAATATCTTTTACTTCTTCTAAAGATTCTATAGCGACAATATCTACTCTTAAACGATCAAACTCATCTGTCATTCCATAAAAATTCCTAGCAGTTTCTAAAGTCATAAAGGAAAACATCATATTAGCATCTCTAAAACCCATA
The DNA here is from genome assembly GCA_947038195.1 of uncultured Brevinema sp. GTDB lineage: Bacteria > Spirochaetota > Brevinematia > Brevinematales > Brevinemataceae > Brevinema_A. Next base: position 2,120 of record CAMQVI010000059.1, on the reverse strand, counting down.
TCAATAGTACCAGCAATAGGTAGAGAAGAAAAGGCAATCCCTTGACCTCCATGTCCCAGAATAGAAACATAATCATTGACTTTGATATTGAGATAATCAGCTAATCCTATCCCAATAACAATACCATTTTCATTTAAGTCAGCATCATCACTTCCAAGATCCATCATTTGATAAACAGAATCAGAGACTTCTTCAAAGGCATCTCCTACAAAAAATCTACTTCGTTGTGCTGTTCCTATCATTCCTGTTATACCAAGGATTTGTTGATAGTTATCAATACCATAAGTATCATCAAGCACATTCGCTAACAAAGTATAATCATCTGTTTTTAAATTAGGTTTTATTTCTGAATCTATAGCCCAAAAATCTTTATGAGCAATTTGTAATGCTCCTGTTTGGGAGACATAACCCATTCTCATTCCTTCACTAGCAAAGTTAACATAACCTCTAAATAGTAGTATAGAAACTATTGCTAATGCGATGATAAATATGGACATTATGGTTTGAGACTTATTGAATCGTAAGTTATCCCAGGCTAAAAGCCATTCTCTTATTTTCATTTTATTTCCTCCAAAATCCCGTCTATCATATTAAAACGTTTATCCACATAATCTCCTATGGTAGGATCATGCGAGATAAGAAGTGCCAAAGACGAAGTGTCTTTGATATATTTTCGAATTTTTTCGTAGATAAAATGAGCCGTATGACTATCTAAGGCAGAGGAGATCTCGTCCCCTAGAATAAAATGAGGTTTATGGACTAAAGACCTAGCCAAAGCTACACGCTGTTGCTGTCCTCCAGACATCTCTTGAGGGAATTTTTTTATTAAAAACTCTATCTCCAAATAATTAAAAATCTCTTCAACGGCTGTTTTTACTTGAGCCTCTGGTACTTGTGCAAAGCGAAGAGGTAAAGCCACATTGTTAAAAGCATCTTGAGCTTTAATGAGTTCGAGAGCTTGAAAAACCAATCCCATTTTATGCAAGCGAAAATCAGCTTTCTCTGTGTCGTTCATCATGGTAATATTTTTATCGTCCCAAATTACATTACCCAAATTAGTATCATCAATAGCTGCTAAGATATTTAATAAGGTTGTTTTTCCAGATCCTGTAGCCCCTGAAATCCACACCATTTGACCAGTCTCTAAAGAAAAAGAAATATCATTATTAGCTTTGATTTGTCCTTTAGTATAAATCTTTGTAATATTTTCTACTAGTAACATACGCTCTCCTTTTTTATTTAATAACTATATCTATTAACTGCTTAACTTATTGTTTTCCCTTTTTTGTTCAACTCTTTTAGCATATTATGTAGTCCCCCAGCAGGAAAAATAGCTTCTGCTTTTTTGAGCTCTTCTTCACTTTTTTCAAAGTTCTTTTCTTTGAAGTATATTTGAGAACGCCAAGCATAGACTTGATATTTTTCATAAGGATAAACAGCAACTTTTTCTGCATCATTATAGTATTTGAGAGCCTTACTGAGACTACCTCCTCCTATTTTGGGAGCGAACATATAGCGTTGAGCAAAAGAGATATAAGCAAAGAAATAGCTATCATCTTTTTTTAGAGCCAATTCATAGTCTTTATCCCCTTGCTTTGATAACTTTATCAATGTGCCTAAAGGTTCTTTGCCCATAAAACGAGGAACAATCACCGCTAGGCTTGTAAGATATTCTGCAGATAATTTATCTCTTCCTATATCATTAGCATAGTCGTTCATTTTTGTATAAAGAGCTTTGAATATTTTTACATTTTTCTTTTTATCTTTTTTTGAGCTTAAAAGATTATCCAATAAAAACAAACCCATAGCTTCGATTACGTATTTTTCTTCTTGAGTGCTAACACTATTTTCTGCTGTCGTGATAGCATTAGATAAAGTGAATAAAAATTCCTCATAGCTGGCATAGTCATTCGTATTAGAAAAATAGACCTTATCGATACTCTGTAATTCTTGTTTTTGTCCATAGGACAAAGTGCTTATAAAAAAACTTATCATTAGTATGGTATATTTCATATATACTCCTTGATTTTATTATTTTAACAAGTAAATACAACAAATTGCATACTTGTTAGCTTATTAAGGGCTGATTAAAATGGAACTGATAAAGCTCAAGAACAATT
>CAMQVI010000058.1 GCA_947038195.1 uncultured Brevinema sp. | reverse complement strand
GTGGTCGCCAAAGACATATTGGCGTTAAGAGAAGTGATTAAGGTACTCAAATCATCTTCAAATCTAAAGTAAATAGGGCTGCCAACTGCGGGAGGGTTAGGAGCGACATTAACGCCCGATTCAAAAAATACAATAGCATTTCTAGGACTGACATACCCAACTTTGTAGAAAAAATTCATAGTGGGCACGGCGGGAAGGCCTATGGGAGTAGTGGTGTCGATTTCTACCTTAGATGCTGTATCAAAAACCATTACTCTACTAATCAATCCAGGCCCTGTGGGGGTGGTGACAAGCTCAGAGCTGTTCCAAGTCCCTATGAGGGCAGTTTCATATCCTTTAGGGAGCACAGAACATCCTGTAAGTAAAAGACTTATAAGTATTATTTTTTTTATCATTTTTTCTCTATATATATTTTGGCATTTCTGATTAGCTCTTGTTTTTTAGGGCTTTTCTCATCAAATACCAATACTTCTGTTTCTATATTATTTTTATTGATACCTTTATTGATAAGGTAGTTTTTCATGGAATCGGAGCGAATAATTCCTAATTTATAGGCTTCGTATTCGCTATTTTGAGCCTCTGCATAGTAGGCTTGCGTTAGGATTTTAATTTTATCTTGGGGATTGTACTGGTAATAAGACCATATCTCATCTAAATAAGGGAAGACGTCGCCTGCAATAACACCTACACCTTCTTTGAAAAAGGCTTTTGTATCACTAGCAATTAATCCTTTTTCTTTAGTATCAACTAAAATATCTATTCTTTTTTGGAAGAAAGGCGTCTCCCTAGTGTTTCCTAATTGATCTTTTATTACAATGGAAAAATTAATGAGCTCAGCAGATTTAACATTATCTTGGGGTGCCCAAAAAAATGTTTCTTTATCCCTTGTGCCTTCAAATACTTTGAGAATTTCTTCTTTTTCATTTTTAAGGGAAATGACCCAATTAGAAATATTATGTAAGTCTTCTGCTAAAAAATCAATCATGAGGACATCATTAATCCCATCATTATCGGGACTGAATCGGTCTGGGGATACTTTGATAGAAAAATCAGGAGGGGTAGTGTCTATTTGGATTAAAAGAGGAGGGGAATTTATTTGCTTATTATCAGCATAGTAATGTTCTAGCAAAACAATATAGTTATTGTCTTCCACCAATTCCCCTTGATTGTTTTTTCCGTCCCAACCAAGGACAGAGGGAAGGCTATTCATTTCGTGATTTTCTTGATATATTAGCTGTCCGTCTTCTCCATAGACAACTAATCGTGATTGCTTTAATCCTGACAGAGCAGAATAGGAGGGACGGATAGAAATGGTGTCCAAAAAGCTATCTCCATTAGGGGAAAAAGAGAGATGATCACTGCTTATTTCAGGTTTTCTAGCTATGGTTTCTATAATAATATCGTCTACGATAATTTCTTGATAATTACCTGCCTTATCAAAGGAAGTAAGCATATAGGAATAATCGCCTGTAGCGACATTGATACGATTGGGATTTTTTAATTGCCAATCTAATTGACTAGGAGCTTTTCCTTCTTCCCAATGCCACTCAGCAACAACGATTTGATCGCTGTTATCAAAAAGGGTAGCCTTCCACGGGTCGTCGGAGAGAGTTTGAGAAACACGGAGTTTCGCTCTAGGGTCGTCGCCTAAATAGACGTATTTATTATCAATGGTAACGGTAGCTTGTGCTGGGGTGGTATCTAGAATAATAGTATTGCTAAAAGACACCGTTTTTTTATTTTCTTCATAACGGATTTCTAAGAAGGCATGATAAGTCCCCTCGGGAAGGTCTTGTCTCTTATTATCTTTTCCATCCCATACGATTTCTTTAGGGATATTATGAGGTTTATTAGATGTGAAATAATTAATAAAGAAATCTCCAGCAGTATAAGGAGTGTCTAATTTGGTGTTTTTATCTTCAAAAGATCGAACGGTGCTTCCGTTTTCGTTAATGATATTTAGTCTCCATGCATCAATGGGGATTTCTCCTAATATATCAGGATAGAGGCTTAAGGTATCTTTCACAAGGTCGTTATTTGGGGAGAAATAGTTGCTAGCCCCCTCTGGGGCTGGAGTTTTAAGTACAGCTCGCATATTGGTAGAAACTTTACTTCCTATTCCTATCTCAAGCCCTATGGTATGCATGTACTCTCTTGTTTCAAAGAACTCATGTCCTGCAAAACTATAACTTGCTTTAAGGGAAAAGCTCTCCCATTCATAACCTAGTGCTGTGCCAAGCGTGAAGGGAAGTAATTGATCAGAGCCAAAGCCTAAGCCATTATTTCCGAGAATAGCACCTACAGAAATATCCCAAATATTCCAGAAAGTCCACGTAGTCCCTAGGGATGCCCATGTTTGGAGGTGGACACTGTTGTAACTTTCTAGAGGGACAAATCCTATAGCATAGTCAAGGATGAATTTCCATTTTGCTATTTCAAAATCCATGAAGGTGGCTTCTATTCCTAATTGTAATATCATTTCTGGGGCAGGGTTTAGAGGTGTTGCAGGGGTAGGATAGAACACAGTTTTTAATTTAGCCCCCATAGAAAAATCAGCAAATCCCCATCCTTTGTTAATAGGAGCAAAATCATTAGGGGTCCACAAGAATCCTAGGGAAAACCCTCCCCCTATGTTTTGTTTTTGAGCTTCTGGGTGTATAGCAATCATGCCTTCTAATCCAAAAGCTAGGTCAGAACGTACTTTTTTACCATAACCTATATGAGTAAGGGATGTGTCTGTAAAAGATAAATATTGAGTAGCGGCATAAAGAGTCCCACCAGGCATAATAGGGGCTGTGATTCCAAAAGAACCACCCCATTCGGGGAGGGTAATATTTCCAGATCCAAAAATCCTTATACTTTCTAAATGAGCACTAGAGGCAGGATTGATAAGAGAATGAAATCCTGAGCTTTTAGAGGCTACGCCCCCAAAACCTTGAGCACTGATACCTGCATCAAATCCAGAGTACCATAATTGAGAACCAGCAGAGGATTTTCCATAAATCATAGAAAAAGAGCTAGAAAGAAGGAGAAGAAGAGACAAGGGGTAAATTTTAATCATAGAGTCCTTTTTAATTAATGAGCTTAATAAAATTTCGGAAGGAATACTAAAAGCTTAAGGGGGAGGGGGAACTTATTTGTCATAAAGGTCTTATTCTTGACAAAGGAAGTAAAAGAGCGCATAATGTATTACTAGGTGAAGGTAGGATTATGGCTTTTGCAGATTACTATATTTTTGGCATTAAACTAACAGATATCTCAAGGGATGAATGGCGTAATTATCTTTATGATAGGCTATACCATGGGAAATATGCTAGAATTATTATTCTTACGGAAAAAAAATTGTTTCAAGCATTGTATAATAAAGAGCTTAAAGAAACGATAAATCAAGCAGATATTGTTCTTTGTGCTTCTAGTCTTATTGCTTTTTTTTCTCAATATTTATATGGGAAATTCACAAGGCCGTCTTTAGCTGTTACCTATGTACTAGATGCTTTATCTGTGGCTTCAGAATGCTTTGCTACCGTAAGTTTTTATGGGGCTAGTAAAAAAACTCTTTTTATGACAGTGAAAAAAGTAAGTAAATCTTTCCACGGTGCTAAAATAGTTAATAGTTATCCCAAAAATATTCCTCTCGAGGAAAGGGGACGTGTTTTTGTCGCTCTGCGTAAAAGCGCAGCTAAATTAGCTTTGTTTAACCTCGGAAACAGTAAAAATTCTGAATTATGGATTAATAAAAATTATGAAATATTTAGACAAGGTGTTACCATAGGGACGGACGATTCTTTTGAGGTAATCGCTGGGAAAAAATCAGTTCCTTCCATAGAAATGCAGGATAAAGGGAGATTGGGTTTATACTTTCTCTTGAGAAATCCTTTAAACATAGCTAAGATTTTTCGTTGTACGGTATTGTTAGGGTATTGTCTCGTTGCTAAAGCTAGAAAAAAAATTGATTAAAACTTCTTAATAGAAGGTATTTAGATGGCTCTCAAAGAGAATGTTCGTTCTTTTCTTTGAGAGCCATTTCTGCAGCAGAAAGACGCAGGTATTGGGGCTCTATACTGGCTAATTGATCGAGGGCTTTCGTGGAAAATTTTTCGGGAGCTATTTTTTGGAGAAAATCTAGGGAAAAACTATGGGGTAGTGTTTGAAAATCCTTATCATAAATAGCATGGGTTATGGGGAATTCTTCTAAGAGAGAAGAACCAGAACCGAAGATATGGGCTTTTTTAATATTTTTTTCTTTTAGGATATTTTCTATCGTTTTTCCCAGCTCTTGAGGGGAGATATCAGAATCCTCTAATAATAATTCTCCCTTAAAAAAGATATGGGCAAATACATTTTTCATTTTGGCGTCTACACAAGGTATATATAGAGCGTCTTCTGAATGAGGATAGGATAATCGTAACAATTCTAAAGAAGAAATCATTGTGATAGGTTTATCGTAGAGCCATGCCCAAGCTCTTAATACAGAAAACCCCAATCTCAAGCCCATAAAAGAACCTGGCCCAGCTCCTAAAACATAAGCCTCAATATCTTCTACTTGAATATCAGCATTTTTTAATAGTAGCTCAATAGAAGGAATGAGGGTAGACTCTAGGTGTTCTGTTTCTTGGGGAGCATCATAGATATGATTTTTATGAATCAATCGCAAAACCATGTGTTTAGCCGTAGAGCTATCGAGACAAAGAAAAGTATTATAACTATTCATTTAGTTTTTTTTAAAAAAGCTTAAAGTAGCGTCACCATAAGATCTCGTTTCTTGATAACCCTCTAAACCCTCTAATTCTTCTTTTTTGGTTTTTTTACCATGCTCGAGGACAAAGAGACCATCTTCACTAAGGAGTTTAAAAGCTTCTCTATGAAGAGGTATTAAATAAGCAGATATATCGGGATAGAAAGGATCGGCAAAGACAATATCAAAGCTTTCTTCTTTAAGAAGATTGCCTACTTTATTAACGTCGGAACGGAAAGTTTGGTATTTGGATCTTTCTACAAGCTGGTAGAGATTTTCTCTCAAAGCTCTGTAAGTTTGGGTGTCTTTTTCGACAAAAGCAGCAAAATCAGCTCCTTCTGAAAGAGCAGTAATGCCTACAGATCCAGAACCTGCAAACAAATCTAAAAAACGTGCTCCAAAAATTTTAGTCCTAAGAGCATTAAAAAGAGCTTGTCTTACTTTATCTGATGTGGGTTTTAATTTCCCTTCGGGAGCAATAATATTTCTCCCTCTCCATTTTCCTGAGCTTATCCGCATACTAATGTTCCTATTTCTTTTCCGTTGATGATGCCTATGATATTTTCACTAGAAAGTTTAGTTACCCTAATAGGGAGTCTATTTTCCATGGCGAGAGATAATGCTGTTAGATCCATAACTTTGAGCTGTTGTGAAATAGCATCTTGATAAGATATTCTATCGTATTTGACGGCATCGGAGTAAAGGACGGGGTCTTTATCATAAACACCATCTACTTTAGTGGCTTTAATCAAAATGTCAGCTTTAATCTCAAGTGCTTTTAAGACACCTGCCGTATCGGTAGAGAAAAAGGGTGCTCCCGTTCCTCCTGCGAAAATAATAATACTATGATCCTTGAAAGCGTTTGAGATATTTTTGGGGGATTGTTGTTGGAACATTCCACTAATAGGGAAGGCTCCCAACACGACACTAGAAACACTGAGCTCTCTTTGGAGGATATCTTGAAGAGCAATGGCGTTGATGGCTGTTCCTAACATTCCTGCCTGATCTGCTTTCGTTCTAAGGAGAAAATCAGTGCTTCCCCCTCTAATAATATTACCAGCACCGATGACGACAGCTATTTGTGTGCCTGTATGGTAGGCTTTTTGGAGAATATGTGCCATTTCGGTAAGGGCGTTTTTATCTATAGCAGAATCTTTACCTAATAGCATTTCTCCACTAACTTTAATTAATACTCTTTTCATTATGCAACCTTATTTTCTATTATACATTCTAATCTATTATTCTTCTCTTGTAAATAATAAATGCTATTTTATTTTTATAATATTTTATCTTGGTACTATTGACGACGATATATATATGCACTATACTATATATGTACTATAATATAATAATTATAATAAGATATTAAATAAGGAAAAAACGATGAAAATATTATTAATGATTCTTATGCTTTTCTCTATAAGTGAAAATGCTACTTATGGGCAAGAACTTAGCCCAGAGGCTAGTAGTTTAGTGGCACAAGCTAAAAGACCTTCAAAAAAACCTAAAGAAAAACTTCCTAGTTTTAATATTGGAATTTCCACCCGTGTAGATGGTGCTATCACTCAAGACATTCGTAGTGGGGATTCTTCTACAGAGGGTCTCTTTAATTTAACAGTAATAGAGCTTTATACACCTATGCATCGTAAAGCTCCTAAAACTCGTGCTCTTGCCCAATTCCGTTTTAGCACCCCTTTACCTCTTTATGATTATATTACTTATGATTCTGGGTATTCTCTTTATACGATGCGTCTGGGATTTGGGGTGGGTATTTCCCAAACTCTAGCAGACACAAGATCTTCTACGGGAAGAGGCTATCTGTCTATGATAAATTTTGTCTTTGCAGCAGATTATGATATGTTTAACTTTTTTGATACCTATAGCTCTGGGGTATATCGTGTAGAATTGGCTTTGAAACAAAGTTATTTCGTTGCTAAAAACTTTGCCTTTGTATTTGGATTGGAAATAGGTGGGGGATTTTCTGTAGAGCATATGGGAAGAGATCCATTGTTCCCATATCATGATGACTATGATGTGAGAGGTTTTTTCACTTATGGTGTGAGTTTGGGCTTAATGTTTTAGAAATAAAAAATGATGTGATACAAGATGATGTGTAGATAAGGTAAAATTAAATTTAAAATAAAAAAGAGGGCTTATAGCCCTCTTTTTTTATTAATGTTAGTCCCTTAGGGTGATTGATTTTCGGAGAGATAACGAATAATACTAGCAGCAGCAGAGCAAGCTTGAGGGGCACGTAGTATTCTTGTGCCGAGACTGTAAGCCTCACAGTCCCAAGATAAAAATTGAGTTATTTCTTTTTGAGTGAATCCTCCCTCGGGTCCAATGATAAAGGAATGTTCTTTTTGATAGTTTATTTTATTGAGATTGTGGGAGGGGGCTTCTTCTCTTTCCCAAAAAATTATTTTTTGTTCTAAGCTAAGGAGTAGAGGGGCTAATTCTTTGAAAGAAAGGGAATCTCTTACCGTGCAAGAATAAATCCCACCCACTTTTTTAAGGCTTTCATTGGCTATTTTCTGTCGTCTTTCTTGTTTTTTGATTTTTTGTTTGGGGTCTAATTTGGGGATGGAGCGTTCGGCGAAGAAAGGGATAATGTGAGGGATACCATGCTCTGCTAAAATAGCGATAGCATCATCCATGGCATCGTTTTTAAGCTCGGCAAGAAAAGCTATAGAGAGAAGAGCTTTTTCTTTTCCTTGATTTTGGGATAGGACTTGTAATTGTATGGTATCTTGATCTATGCTCAAAATACAAAGACTATATATAAATCCTGTACCGTCTGTGGCTTCAAATATATCGCCTGTTTTCATACGAAGAACGCTAGATATGTGTTTTACTTGATCTTCTGGGGCAAAAAATGTTTCTTGAGGGGCTGGAATATGGGGGAAAGAAAAGCGACGCATATATTATCCTTGAAATTCTTCTATTTGCCCTCTTTCGGAAGAAAGGAGGAACTGAGTAAGAATGGTTTGAGCGGCATATTTATCTAAATCTTCTTTTAATTTTTTGCCTCTTTTTCCTGTTTGGATGAGGAAATCTCGAGATTCTTTAGAGCTTAGGGATTCATCTTGTAGGTAGATAGGGAGATTGTAGTCTCTTTTTAGGCGACGTATAAAGCCTAAGACGTGTGGTTCAAAGCTGTTATCTCCATCATGATGAGGTATTCCCACCACAAAACCGTCTATATTTTGTTCTTTTATGAGCTTAGCGAAATATTCCCATATGCTAGGGGTGTTTTTGATGGTTTCAAAAGGAGAAGCGATGATTCTTGTTTCATCGCTCAGAGCTAATCCTATTCGTTTGGTTCCAAAATCTATGCCCAATAATCGAGCCATTATTTTTTGTATCCTTTAGAAGGAGCCATATCTTGGAATATATTTTTACTTTTATGGATATCTTCTAAGATGTAGCCTGCAACCATTTTAATACACTGTGTACTTCCTAGGCTTTCAGATAGTTTTTCTTTTGAATGATTCATAAGGGATTTAAATATTTCAGGGTTCATATCGAGAGCATAGGATACTTCTTTATAAATACGATTGGGAGTAACTTCAAACTGTAATAGTTCTGGAAAAACTCTTTGTTGGAGAAACACATTAGGAAGACCTATTAGGGTGTCATCCCCTAAACCTTCTGCTGTTTTTATAGAGTTGAAGGTGTAATTACTAACCTTGTACGTAATCACAGGATACATTCCCATCATCACCGATTCGAGAGTGATAGTCCCTGCACTAACGATCCCTACAGGGCAATGATTCATGATTTCTAAACTCGAATCATTAACAAGATGAACAATATCTTTTAGCTTAAGGGCTTCGATTTTTTTCTCAATCCTTTTTCTTAGTCCTTCATGGGCGATAGTCATTAAAAATTCTGTATTTCTTTCGTCATAAAGACGTTTGGCTACTTGCAAGAAAGAAGGGAGTAATTTAGATATTTCTTGTTTTCGAGAACCCGGCATAAGAGCAAGGTATTTTTTATCAGGATTAAGATCATGTTTTTTATAGAAATCGTTACTAGAAATAAATGTTTTTAGCTTACAGGACAAAGGATTACCAAAGAAAAAAGAATTAGGGTTGTGTTGAAGGTAGATAGGTAGATCTGGTTCCATATAACAAAAAAGAGCGTCACATAATTCGGCAACGGTAGAGGCAGATTTTTCTCCCCACATAGAAACACGAGGAGGGATAAAGAAGTATATTTTCACAGAATTTCCAAAGCTCTTTCTTATTCTTTTAGCTGCGAGAATGCTGAAGACTTCATGGTCTACAAGGATAACATGCTTGCAGTGGTGCTGACGTATGCTAGGGACAATATTTCTTAATATTCTCCACTGCCTTAGTAAAAATCTTCCTGCTTCAAGGAGGCCTACAGCGGAATAAAGAGAATTGTCTTTAGAGATAGGGATTAGACCTGATTTTCTCATATTAGTCCCACCACAGCCTACAAAAGAGCAGTCCTGTTGTGCTTTTAATTCGTTCATTAACTCAGCTGCAAACATATCGCCAGACACTTCGCCTGCTATAATAAAGAGAGGTACCACTGCTAATCCTTCTATCTATATTTCTTCTAATAGCAAGCTATTAAATTCTGTTCTAGGGTTTTCCATAGAGGTATATTTGGGGAGATTGTCATCAAACTCCGTTGTTCTATTTCTTATGTTATTTCTTGTGAGGACACCTATATTGTATTCTGTCACATTATAGATGGTATTTACTCTGTCCGCAATATCTTTAGCATTGTAAAAATGGAGTAAGGCTTGAGAATCATAATAATCTGCTCGTCTAGGGTTAGAAAGAGCATAATTAGCATTAATCACCCCTATATTATTGTAAACTTTAGCTAATTGGGTATAGACTTCTCTATGTCTTCTATTAGCCAAGTCGGGCGTAGGGATTTTATCCTGCAAGAGTTTTAAAGCATCTGCTGTTTTTTCTAATTCTACAAGAGCTAACTGGGGATTTTCTATCTTAAATAATGCTGAGCCTAAAGCATAGGACAAAGCAGGGTTGCTAGGATCCTCTTTGTAAATATCACTCCACAATTCAACGGCATTTTCGGAGGTATTGTTTTGATATTCTAACCATCCAAGATTATAGCTAAGGAGATAATTTTTTTCATTATCAGGAATGGTGGCTTTAGCAATTCTATAATGGTAGAGGGCAGTATCATGAGCCGCCTCTAAATCTCCAAATTCTTCACCCCAAAAATAATTGAGATGACCGAGGTTGATATGAGGTTTATAAGCTTGAGGGTTAAGCTCTAGGGAGGTATTGAAAAGTTTTTCAGCTTGAGCTAAATAGGCAACAGGGTTGGATTGAGATAGAAAAACTTCTCCTAAGAGATTGTAAGCCTTGTCGTTGGCGGGATTCATGTAGATAGAATTAGTTAATAACACAGCAGCCATTTTCACATCAGAAGAAAGACCTTTATAGCGAGCATACTCGTAGTAGGTTTCTCCTAAAATATTGGATATGGACAGAGGGTTAATATGATGATGCTCTTTCATGAGCTGGGCTAATTCAGGAGTGTTATTGGCATATTTATCTAAAGTAGGGGTTACCGATCTGAAAATTCGTTCTGCTTCTGTTAATTGTCTTCTATCTATATAATATTTAGCTAAACGTGTTAATATTTCTATATTGATAAATTCAGGATTCAACTCATTAAGGATGGCAACGATTTTAGCTATTTGTTCAGGATTTCCTATTCTGATGTAAATATCTATCATTTTATAGAAAGGAGCTGGGTTTTTAGTGTTGTTGGCGATGAATTTTTGATACACATCAGCACCTTCATAGAGAAGCTCTGTTCTTTTCCCCGCATCGTTAGAAAAACTTTCTGCTTTCAAGACTAATAAAGAGCCTTGATAATCCCAAACAGCAAAGTCATTAGGGTGGTAGTCGCTGACTTTTTTCATAATACTAATAGCATTGGTGTAATAATCTAAGCCTAGGTTCGTGTAAAAATCACTAGCTTCTGTGGCAACAAAAGCATCTGAAGGCTTAAAAGCAAGAGCTGTTAGGTATTTGTTTTCTGCTTCTCTAATCAAACCTTTTTGGTTATAGGTATCAGCATAGCGTACAAACCAGTCTATTTGAGGTTCTCCAGCAGTATAGTTACCTTGTTGGAAGTACGCTTCCCCTTCGACAAATTTATCATTTTGAACAGCTACCAAGCCTTTTTTGAAAAGAGAATTAACTTGAAGGGGCTGGGCTATTCCTATCCAAGCGATTGTTCCTGTGAGGATAGCAATAACACCATAAAGGGCAAACCTTTTTCCATTATTGATGATATTATCTTTAATACCCTGTATGGAATCTTGATAATCTGCAACATCATGAGCAAGAAAAGTAGACACAATCTCTGCCACAGGTTCTGTGGATGCGAGGACGTCCCCTCCATTTCCTTCTATGTTTTTCTCTAAGTAGTTTTTAATATTTTGTTCAGGGGCATTCATGAGGATTAGGGATACTAAATCGTTGTACTTCTCTCCATAGGCTTCTGGATCAATAACAATTTCTCTAATTTGAAAACGAAGATTTTTATCTTTTATATCGTTAATACTGTCTCTAATAGAAAATATCTGTTCATCTGTAAGGTGTAAAACACTTTGATAGGAAGAATCGTCTTTATTATCTGACCACACATCAAATTGCTTGCTCGTGTCTACCGATTCGTAGTAAGCGGCTTCTAGAGGAGCTTCTACAACTTCCTCAGGAACAGGCTCTGTAATATCAGCTTCTGTATTAGAAAAATCAGGAACCTGAAGATCTTCTATTATTTCATCAGGAACAAGTTCAGGCTCAGGTTCGTTTAATTCAATATCAAAATTATCACCACCCGCATCTAATGAATCGTCAATAGCAATTTCATCATTGAAAAATTCGTCTGTGGTGTCCTCGAAATCGCTTTCGATGTCATCTTCGTTGAAATTGGTGAGGAAATCATCTACATCTAAACCATTATCTTCTACAGCTTCAAAATCACCCTCTTCTAGATTGTTAAGATTGGGAATAGGAGGGTCTTCTAGCTCATCAAAGTCAGCGGCAGTAATTTCTTCTATAGGCTCGAGATTATCTTCTTCTAGTTCATCAAAGTCAGCAGCAGTTATTTCTTCTATAGGCTCGAGATTATCTTCTTC
>CAMQVI010000057.1 GCA_947038195.1 uncultured Brevinema sp. | reverse complement strand
ACTAATGAGCACCCTACTCAGACCCTCCTTGATTTAGTGACTATCTTAGAACATCATGGTTCTTTAGGTGGATTTACAATTACTCTCGGTGGAGATCTGAAATATAGTAGAACGATACCATCTCTACTCCATGCTTTGGTAAATTTTGATGTCAAAATCATCCTTGCCTCTCCTCAGTTATTAGCATTACCCAATCATCTAAAATCCCAGTTTCAAGATAAAATTATCCTAGAAACAAACTCTCTTAAAGAAGGATTGAAGAGTGATTATTTTTATATGACGAGAGTACAAAAAGAAAGGATCACTGATACTACTGATATTACTTTTGAAGAAGACTGGATCTTAAATAAAACTATTTGCGAACAATACGCTAAGCCTACTACTAAAATCCTTCACCCTCTCCCCCGTGTCAACGAAATATCTACTGATGTAGATGACACCCCTTATCAATTGTATTTTACCCAAGCTAAAAATGGGCTTTATATGCGTATTGCTTTACTAGAATATTATTTAGGAGTCCTTTAAATGAAATATATTAGTGCCCCTATTCTCTCCAATACTGCTATCTCTCCTGAGCTCTTTGTTATGGAATTAAAAGCAGATATTCCTATAAAAGCAGGGCAATTTATTATGATTAAACTCCCTGATAATGCTCGTATTTTACCGAGACCTATTAGTGTTTTTAATTATGATCCTTCTTCTAAAACCCTATCTCTTCTTATTCGTAAAAGAGGTGCTGGTTCTGAGCTGCTCTCTACATTAACCACAGGCTCATCTCTTGATATTTTTGGGGGGCTAGGTAAGGGATTTGACAGCACTCATAACAACAAAAAAATCATTCTTATGGGAGGAGGCGAAGGGATAGCACCTATGCTTCTTTGCTCCAATCTCTTAAAAGAACATAATGATATTACTATATTAGCAGGATTCCGTCATGAGGTAGAATCATCTTGCTTGGATTACTTCGATCAGGATTTAGATATTTCTTATACTGCCCTAGACCACCAAGAACAATGTGCAAGGGGTTTCGTTACTGATTTATTAGATAATGAGAGTGAACCTGATTATATTTATACTTGTGGGCCTATTCCTATGATGGAAGCTATTCATCGTATGATTCTCGCTAAAAATTGGAATACATTATTATTCGCCTCCATGGAAAGTCATATGGCTTGTGGTGTGGGCGCTTGTATGGGCTGTACTATTAAAAATAACGACAATAAGCCTTTAAGGGTTTGCTCTGAAGGTCCTGTATTTTCTTCTAAGGAGATTTTCCATGTCTAGATTGAAAACAAACTTTCTAAATCATAGCCTTAAAAATCCTCTTGTGGCAGCTTCTGGTACTTTTGGATTTGGAGAAAATTACAATCAATTCTTTGACCCTAGTATCTTAGGTGGGATTTCTCTAAAGGGGCTTACCCCAGAAGCTCGATTTGGGAATGAAGGGACGAGACTTGCCGAAACTCCTTCTGGTATGTTAAATAGTATAGGCTTACAAAATCCTGGACTAGAATATTTTGAGTCCCATATATTACCTAGCATTAAAAACCTTGATACCATAAGAATAGCTAATATCAACGGTAAAACTATCGAAGATTATGAGTTACTAGCCTCTCGTGCTGATTCTTGGGACGAAATTGATATGATAGAGCTTAATATTTCTTGCCCTAATGTTAAAGAAGGTGGGATGGCTTTTGGTACCCTTCCCGAAATGGCAAAGACGGTGACCCAAAAAGTTAGAGCTCTCATTAAACATAAAGCTCTAATCGTGAAATTATCCCCTAATGCTATGGATATTGCTGCTGTGGCTGTGGCTGTAGAAGAAGCTGGGGCTGATGCTTTATCCCTTATTAATACCCTCTTAGGTATGGCAATAGATATTAAACAAAAAAAACCTCTCCTCGGAAATGTCTTTGGAGGATTATCAGGTCCAGCTGTCAAACCCATCGCCCTTCGTATGCTATGGCAAGTACGTCAACGCACCTCACTCCCTATTTTAGCAGGGGGCGGTATTAGTAATGCGACAGATGCTCTTGAGTTTCTTATGGCGGGGGCTAATACCCTATCCTTAGGGACTGCCTTTTTTGGAGATCCTTTAGTCGCTCAAAAAATCCTCGAAGGATTGGAAACTTACCTACAAGAAGAAAATCTCTCTTCTCTTGAAGACATTGTAGGGATAGCGCACCAAAACTAAAAAATAAAGATATTAAAGATATATGGGAGAATTTTATGACCGTTAAAGATAGACTTATTGTCGCCCTTGACTTCGACAGCAAAGAAAAAGCTGAAAAAATGATTGAGATATTAGGGGATTCTGTTTCCTTTTATAAAGTGGGACTAGAGCTTTTTCTTAATACAGGAGGATCGATTTTAGACATTCTAGCTTCTCACAAAAAGAGAATTTTTTTAGACCTCAAATTTCACGATATTCCTAATACTGTCGCTGCTGCTTGTCGTTTTGCTGCTGGTTTAGAATCGGTAAGTATGTTTAATATACACGCATCTGGTGGGGCTGAAATGATTGCAAAATCTGTGGCTACTAAGAGAGAAGATCAAATTCTTCTAGCGGTTACTGCTCTTACTTCCTTAGATGATAAAGATGTAGATGTTTATTTGAAAACAAGCTTCTCTGTCTCCCAATTAGCTCAAAATCTTGCTCAAGAAGCTCAAAAAGCAGGTGCTAGTGGAGTGGTATGTTCTGCCCAAGAAGCTAAAAATATTAAAGAATCTTGTGGTCAAGGATTTATCACTGTTTGCCCTGGAATTCGTTTTAGTGATTCTGACATGGGAGATCAAAAACGTGTTCTAAGCCCTAAAGAAGCTCTAGAAAATGGAGCTGATTATTTAGTGGTGGGAAGACCTATTACAGGTGCAGAAAATCCTAGAGCTATGGCAGAACGTATGCTCCAAGAAATGGAGCATTAATAGATGATATTATTCAAAAATGCTCTCTTGTCTGATAATTCTACTTGGGATATCCTCGTCAACGATGGGACTATTGTACAATTAGATTCTAAAATCACAAGCTCAGCAGATACTACTATCAACTGCGATGGGAGATTGCTCCTCAGTGGAATGATAGATTCTCATGTTCATTTTCGTGATCCTGGCTTTCCTCAAAAAGAAGATGCTACTAGTGGTACCAAAGCTGCCTTGAGAGGGGGTGTTACCTCTATTATTGATATGCCTAACACAGATCCTTTGTGTGTAGGGGTAGCCGAATTAGAGCAAAAAAGAAATATTTATAACGAAAAATCCTATACTAATTATGGTTTTCATTTTGGAGCAGATGCAAGGGATAATTCAAAAATTTTGAAAGATATCTCTAATGTAGCTTCTTTGAAAATTTTCCTTAACGAAAGTACAGGGCATATGTTGGTTACTGATGACATAGTTCTTGATAAACTCTTTGCTAATTCCCTTTATATAGCAGTACATGCTGAAGGGGAAGCCGTAGATAAAGCTATTTATTATGCCAAAAAACATAAAAACATCTTATATTTATGTCATATTTCTCAAGCAGAAGAATTGCAAATGATACAAATGGCTAAATCTCAAAATCTTCCTATATTCGCTGAAGTCTGTCCTCATCATGTCCTTTTCAACAAAGCAGAAGAAACAAATTTACTTATTATGAAACCTCGTCTTCGTACTTCTAATGATCAAAACGCTCTTCTAAAGGCACTAGACAGTGGGCTTATCGATACTTGGGGGACAGACCATGCCCCTCATCTTATATCAGAAAAAGAAGAAAAATTAACTTATGGTATCCCTTCTATAGAGTTTTCTTTAGAATTACTTCTTACCCTATCTAAAGAAATGAATTGGTCTTATGATAGAGTAGCAAAACTATACTCTGCAAACCCCAGACAAATATTCAAAATTTCTAAAAAAGGGAGGATTGCTCAAGGCTATGACGCTGATTTTGTCCTTATAGAACAAGATACTCCTTATGTCATACAAGAATCCGACGTGATCTCTCAATGTGGCTGGACTCCTTATTTAGGGCGAAAAGTAAGCGCTAATATACACTCTACCTATATAGGTGGGGAAGAAGTTTATAATAAAGAACATAAAACATTTAACAAATCAAAATATACAAAGGAACTCTACTATGAAAGATAATTCTATAACTATTGCTCAAATCCTCTTAAAAACCAAAGCCGTTAAGCTAAATGTATCAGAACATTTTACCTTTGCCTCTGGTATCAAAAGCCCTATCTATTGTGATAATAGATTTTTATTAGGTTTTCCTGAAGATCGATCTACTATTATTAATGCCTTCTTGGAATATCCTCAAATCAAAAATGCAGATGTTATTGCTGGGACTTCTACAGCTGGTATCCCTTGGGGTGCTATTATTGCTGACCATCTCCAAAAACCTTTTGCTTATGTCAGATCAGAAGCTAAAAAGCATGGAGCTTCTAAAACGGTAGAAGGGGCAGAAGTAAAAGGAAAAAAAACAGTCATTATAGAAGACCTCATTTCTACTGGTGGTAGCTCTAAGAAAGTATTAGACAATCTCCTTGATGAGGGGGCAGAAGTGTCTGCTATTATGGCTATCTTCTCTTATCAGTTTCAAGAAAGTGATGCTGTCTTTGGTGATCTACCTCTCCACACCCTTAGTAATTTCACCACCCTTTTAAGTGTAGCAGAAGAAACGAATGTCCTCTCTAAAGAAGAGTGCAAGATAGCTAGTGAGTGGAATCAATCCCCTCACACTTGGAAAGTCTAGAAAAAAATATCTTGTAACCCTTGACAGAACAATTAAAACTATCTATAATAATATATAATTACTCGGGAGCTAACAAGCTGAGATATCCTTTGGGATAACCGATAAGACCTGATCTAGGTAATGCTAGCGAAGGGAGATAATTATTTATCACTTATCGTGTCATAAATACCTCCCTATTTTATAATATAGAGGTATGATATGG
This sequence comes from uncultured Brevinema sp., assembly GCA_947038195.1. Lineage (GTDB taxonomy): Bacteria > Spirochaetota > Brevinematia > Brevinematales > Brevinemataceae > Brevinema_A. The sequence continues at coordinate 7,174 of CAMQVI010000057.1, read as the reverse complement.
TTCCTTTTTATGAGTTTATGCTCATCTCCCAGAAAAATCAAACTTCAACTTCTACTTATTTAGATTTTATTAAATCTTGTGCCGATGGTGGTATTACTTCTTTGCAATTAAGGGAAAAATCTCTTTCTTTTGAGGAATTAGTAGATTTAGGGCTTCTTTTGAAAGAAGTTTTAGATCCTTATAAGATCCCCCTAGTTATTAACGACTTTTCTAAACTGACAGAATTTCTAAACACTCCCTATATACACCTAGGTCAAAAAGATGGAGTTGCAGAGTCTATTTTGAGAGAACACCCTCTCGCTCAAATCGGGGTGTCCATTGATACTATAGAAAACATTCATCATACCAATACCATCCCTTCTCTTTCCTATGTTACTGCTAGTGCTGTTTTTCCATCTTCTAATAAAAATAATATAAATACTATTTGGGGATTAGAAGGATTAAGAGAATTGTCTTATATTTCAAAACACCCTCTCACAGCAATAGGGGGTATTACTATTGATAACTGCCTAGACGTCCTCCAACATGGAGCCAAGGGCATTGCCTTGATTGGAGCCATACACGATGCAGAAAACCCTTATAAAACATGTAAATCTTTTAAAAATATTTTAGATAGTTATTTAAGATAAGGAGCTAATTAATGGAAAAAATAGACATCAGAGAGTTTAAAAATCGTATTGAAGAAAAAAGCCCTCTCATCCTCAATCTTACGAACTACGTAACCATGAATTTTATGGCAAATGCTTTACTAGCCTTGGGAGCATCTCCCCTAATGTGTGAAGATGTAGAAGACGCTAAAGATCTCTTGAACATTGTAGATGGGATTAATATTAACATAGGTACTTTACATCCTAGATTCTTAAACACAGCTCTAGTTCTTGCTAAAGAAAACAATAAACAAAAACCTTTAATCTTAGATCCTGTGGGGACAGGGGCTAGTGCTATTCGCACTAAAAGTACCCAAGAATTACTCCCCTATGCCACGGTATTAAGGGCTAATGCTAGTGAAATTTTAGCCACTCATAATTCATCTCATATCCCCAAGGGAGTGGATTCTACGATTGAATCCCATAACGCTCTGAGTCCTGCGCAGGCTCTCAGTAATCATTATCATATCCCTATTTCTATCTCTGGAGCAATAGATTATACAGTCTATCAAGAACAATACATCTCTAGTGATTTTGGGAGTTTATTAATGCCCAAAATCACTGGTATGGGGTGCACTTTAACGAGTGTTATTACAGCATTTAATACGGTAGAAGAAGATTCTTTTTTAGCGACTAAAGTAGCCACTATTTTTTATAGCTTATGTGGAGAGTTAGTAGCAAGAAACCATGAAGGGTCTTTGGGATTTTTTCAAAATTATTTTATAGATATGTTACATAAACCTGATTATGACTATATACAAGAAAAATTTGATTCATTACCATTATAGAGGAGTTTTTTATGATACAAAATCCCGTTTTATCCATTGCAGGGTTTGATAACTCTGGAGGGGCTGGGTTACAAGCTGATCTTAAAGTGTTTACTTCTTTTGGGTCTTATGGAATGACGGTACTTACTGCCATTGCGGTACAAAATACCACTGGAGTGAAAAGCTGCCACATGATTCCTTGTGCTGTGATCAAAGAACAATTAGAAACGATATTTGACGACATTCCCCCTAAAGCCATTAAAATAGGAATGCTTTTTAATGAAGAAATTATTAATACTATTTATGACTTTCTAACTTCTAACTCTATTAATGTCCCTATTATTATAGATCCTGTTATGCTCGCTAAAAGTGGAGATCCCCTTTTACTCCCAGAAGCTCGTTCTGTTTTAATTACTAAATTACTGCCTTTAGCTACCATTGTTACCCCAAATCTACCTGAGGCTATAGAACTTATAGGGGGAGATCCTAGGCAGGATCCTAATTTATCTCAAGAAGAGATAGCTCAAAAAATTCTAAATCTAGGATCTCAATCTGTCCTCGTCAAAGGAGGGCATTATGAAGGTTTAGAAGCCATAGATATTTTCCTTCAAAAAGGTCAGAAGCCCCTTGTCCTTAGAGCTCCTCGTATCCCTACCAAAAACACCCATGGGACAGGGTGTACATTATCAGCTGCTATTGCTTCCCTTATTTCTCAAGGGTATTCTTTAGAAGATAGTGTCAAAAAAGCTAAGATATACTTAAATAAAGCTCTCTTATCTGCCTCAAAACAAAGTGTCGGAAAAGGAGCTGGGCCTGTAGATCATACTTGGTTTTTAGATAGCCCTTGTGGTGGGAAGTTAAATGGGTAAAACTCTAAGCCCCTTTTTTCTGGGTTTTACGATTCTTAGTTTTCTGTTAATATCTTATGGTTCTTATCTTGATTACACAAGGATAGAAATTAATTTCTATTCTCTATCGGGGCTAAGCCTTAGTTTTTTTTCTTCAATACTAGGTATTTGTTTTGTTGTTTTAGAAGTTCAAGAAAAAAGATTGATGTTCATCATAGGAATTATCGGATCTATCTTATCCCTTATTTATCTGACATTTTGGTCTCCTCTTATATGGGATATTCTTATTACTATTGTCTATTTAGTTTTAAATGCCTACGCCCTATTTTACTGGAAACATCCTCATAAAATGCAACAAGGACAAACTGGTATATTAACAAGATCATTGAGTATTAAAGAAATTTACTTCTACACTCTTATAGCTCTATTAGGTACTAGTCTTTTATCTTATATAGGAATCCATCTAGGGCGTTACTCATCTCCTATGCAAGCAATTAGCGATGCTACTACTACTGCCGTTTCGATCATAGGACAATGGTTCTTATCTAAAAAAATATTAGAAATGTGGTACATGTGGATTATTGCAAATATTATCAGCATTCCTCTTTATATAAGTATAGGATCTTATACTTATGCCCTGGTTTATTTTTCTTATCTTATAATCTCTTTTTATGGGTTAATTACTTGGAGAAATAGCACCTCTCACATTAAGTATCCGAACAATAATGCCGAAGATAATATAATTAATACTATCAAAAATAATCTAAAATAGATTCTAAAGAAGGACTGATTATGTTTAATTCATCGGACACAACTAGCAATCCAAAGGAACAGAAAAATTTGCAATTTGCACTACAAGAACGTATTCTGTTCATAGCTAATACCATTAGTCTTTTGTTAATAATAGCAATAGGAATAACTGCTTTTAGCACAGGTGATACGGGACGACAGCAGATTGCCATTGGTACAAGTTCTGTTGTCATATTATCTTTAATCCTCCTTAAAATGGGGCATATGATTGTAACTATTTATATGACTATTATTGTTTTCTCTTTAGCATCTGTGGCAACACTGTGGATTCAACCAACAGTCACTCCTGAACTATCCTATATTTTTGCTTCTTTTCAAGTAATAGCTATATTTTTATCAGGCTTATTGGCTCAACAACGCAGCCTTCCTACTATTGTTGGTTCATTAAGTATTGGAGTTCTTATTTTTCATGTTGTTACGGTGCAAGGTCCTGCCATAGGGTATACACATATTGATCAAATGGCAGGGGGCTTTGCTGTCCTTGTTATCGTTACAGTACTTGCTGATCAGACTTATCTTTTAACAGGACATATCGTAGAGTGGTACAACCAAGAAAAAAGTTTAGCCGATATGAGACTTAAAAAATTAAACGATATTATTAGTGTTTATAGCTACAATAAAGAAAGTGGTAGTAAACTAGAAGGACAAACTCTAGATAGTGATACTACTGCCTCTCAAATACAAGAAACATTACAAAGCTTTATCGAAAATATGAACGAGCTTGATCAAGTGTTGAAAGATACTACTGTGAGAAATGAAAGTACCCTTAATGCTACCTCTAACATTATGCAAGTATTCGCTCGCCATAAAGATGGTATGGTTTCTTACCAAGATAAAGTAGACCAAGTTTCTAGTATTTCCCAAGAAATTGACCACATTGTTCAAGAAAGAAAAGTACATATATCAGAACTTATAGAAATGTCCCAACAGGGTGGTACACATATGCATGAGTCTGTTGTTGCCGTAGAAAAAGTAGCTGAAAATTCTAAAAACATGTTAGATATGATCTCTCTCATTATGGAAGTGGCTGAACGTACTAATATTTTAGCTTTGAACGCTGCAGTAGAGGCATCTCGTGCAGGAAAAGCAGGTGGTGGTTTTGCTATTGTTGCTAAAGAAATTAAAACCTTATCCACAGAAACAACTCAAAATGCTGAGATTATCAATAAAACCTTACAAGTAAATCTAAAATCAATCACAGAAGCTGTAGATATCATTAGAAATGTAGGGCGTTCTTTTGTAGACTTAAACACAAATATTGTGGATTTTTCTGCTTCTATTGATGATATTGTTATTCGTGTAAGACATCTTAACCAACAAAATAGTCAAATGTCTATGGATACCAAAAACGCTATCTCTCTCTCTAGTGAAGTACAGGCTGTTTTAGAAAAAACATTACAATCTATAGATCAAGGGCAAAGTAAAATTAAAGAATTGAGATCCCTTTCTGACTCTCTCTCCAAAAATGTTTCTAGTATTCACCAAAAAACAACTACTATTAGTGATGCAGGACGTAAAACACAAGAGCGTTATAGAGCTTACACCTACTCTGTAAAACAGGTAGAAGATACCGTATTAGAAATAGAACAACAATTAAAACTATAAAACAAAAAAAAGCTACTAATTAATTTTAGTAGCTTTTTTTATTCTCTGTTTAGTTAACAATTTTTCAGTAGTGCAATCATCGGAATGTTGAGCCTTCTATCTTTTCAAAGACAGTCATTTTAAATGATTTTTATCATTATATTAAATCTAGATGTGATAATAACCCTAGTGATGTGCTATTACTTGGCTTTGGTATTTGATCATATATTTTTTTACCATATAACGAGCATTCCAAGTATAAAATATAGAATTCACAATCAATAAACCTACTATATCTACCCATAGCCATTTCCAAAATACATCTACAGGGCTTAGAAAAATATAGGTATTAAGAATCATCCATAATATAGATCTCCCTACCCTACTAGTAATTTCTCCAGTAGACATCCTTAGATTGACGAATATCAAAAAACAAGGAGCACTTATACCTATAAGTGCAAATCCCCTAAGAGCGTACATAAAAGGGACTACAATCATCGTTACTAACACTTCCACAGTCCCTTTGGGGATATCTGATCTGTTAAAAATATCTTGAGCTAATTCTATAAGCATAAAAAACACCTCTTTTTTATAAAGTTATATAAAAAAGAGGTGTTCGTCAAGTTTTATTCGTATCGTACGGAACTAATATTGTGATGAGCAAAAATATCAAATTCAAAATCCTTGATTTCTTTTCTCATCCCTACTCCTAATACCGCATAGTAAATAGGAATATAGGGCACTTCATCATAAACCATTTCTTGTATTTTATGGTAAGTCGCCATACGAGATTCATTATTAAGATCTCCTCTAGCCTCTTTTAGGAGCTTATCTAGTTCAAGGTTAGTATAAAAAGATCTATTCCCTTTAGAGCCCCATGCTTCAGAGTTGAGGAGGTTGTTTAGTCCGTAATCTGCATCTGCTGTAATAGTAGACCAGTTTAGGACAAAGACATCATGCTCTCCCTTGGCTATACCCTCTAAAAATCGAGCGTACTCAACTATTTCTACCGTGGCATTAATACCGACTTCTGCAAGATTCGCTTGTAAGACTTCGCCTGTTTTTTGGCTTACCCCTTCCCTTACCCATATATTAACAGAAGCATTGGATTCCATGCCCATTTCTTTGAGAAGGGCTTTTGATTTGGCTATGTCTTGTTTTCTAAAAGGAATATCTTTATTATAGCCATCTACAGTAGGTGGTAAAAGAGAATTAGCACTTTTACCTGCTCCAAACAATACAGAATTAACAATTCCTTCTTGATCTATCGCATTAATAAAAGCCTGTCTCCCTCTTTTATCTTTCCAAAGAGGATTTTTCCCTTTTCCAATATTCATAGCGATATATTCCACACGAGGGATTTCTCTTTCTAAAAAAGTAAGATTAGGATTTTCCATAATTCTTTCCCTATCACTACCTTCTATATCATACGCCATATCCACATCACCAGATTCTAAAGCTATCGCTCTAGCTACTGGGTCTGTTACGGTGCGAAGATTTACTTCTTTAATAGCGGGGAGTTTACCATGGTATTCTTCATTTCTTTCTAAAACAATATCTTGTCCTCTATTCCACATTTTTAGTTTATAAGGACCTGTTCCTATAGGCTCTTGAGAAACATTGTCGCCACTAGCTAGAACTGACTTTTTATTGACGATTTTAAAAGTATCATAGCCTAATAGTGGGAGTAAAGGAGCATAAGGTTCTTTTGTGGTGACTCTAAATTTATTATCTTTAGTTACTTCTATTTTAGCTATAGCCCCTACTGTGTGGGCTAAATTAGGGGTAGCAAGTATTTGTTCATAGCTAAAAAGAACATCTTCTAAAGTCACATAATCTCCATTATGGAATTTAATATTAGTATTGATAGTTAAATCAATAACTGTGGGAGAGACTTGCTCCCATGAACTGGCAATTGAAGGGATAATGGTTCCTTCAACATCTCTATCTACTAAGGTGTCAAATAATAAAACGTGTGCCCGAGAAGAATGTGGATCGTTAGCAATATAAGGATACAGCCCTACTGCCTCTATAGGCACAGCAATCCTCAACAACTCTCTATTAAGAGTATCTTCTGTAGCACAAGATGACAAAAGTATCAAGCTTAATAATAAACTAAATTTTTTCATTTTTTCTCCTTTAAAAATATACATTTTTCAAACGATGAGCCATTGCTGGATCAAACTCAATTCCCTTAATATTCTTAGAAGCTCCTACATTAGACAACTTATAAAACAAAGGTATTACAGGAAGATCTTCGTAGAGCGTTTCTTGAATTTTTTGATAAAGACTGTTTCTTTTTTTCTCGTCTATTTCAATTCTCGCAGCCTCTAAGAGACTATCTACTTCAGGATTAGAATAAAAAGATCTGTTACCAGGTCCACCAAAGGCAGAGCTATGAGCTAAATTATAGATACCATAATCAGCATCTCCTGTTACCGTAGTCCAAGCAATAATCACTAGATCATGCTCTCCTTTAGCAGTACCATCAAGAAAACGAGCATATTCTACTACTTCT
>CAMQVI010000056.1 GCA_947038195.1 uncultured Brevinema sp. | reverse complement strand
GACACTTTAGCAACAGACGAAGAGTTTGCTGTAGGTGAAGAAATAGAAGAGACAGCGTTAGAAGAGCTGTTAGAAGAAGTGAGTACAGTAGAAATAGAAGATGAAGACTTACTTGGAGAAGACAGCGAAGACACTTTAGCAACAGACGAAGAGTTTGCTGTAGGTGAAGAAATAGAAGAGACAGTGTTAGAAGAGCTGTTAGAAGAAGTGAGTACAGTAGAAACAGAAGAGACAGCGTTAGAAGACAACTCCTTAAATGGAATTGATATCGTGGAAGCTGAACAAGGATTGCTAGAGGAAGAATTCGAACCTGAGGGTGAAGACGAAGAAATTGTTCCTGACTCATTATATAAACCCACATACGGTTTAGGATCATTTCAAAATTTATCAGTACAAAAATATACAGATAAATTGGTACAACTACTAGATAAATACAAAATAGAACATGTAGCTGTTTCAGAATCTAATGATGGAGTCTTTATTTTTGATAATGCTATTGAATTTGGACAACAATTTATTATAGACCAAAATGATCCTTTATTCTCGGAAGTTCTTTCCAAAGGGAATGTTCTTTCTTTATCTGGAGATTTAACAAAATCGGAGTATTTAAAACATATAATTCCTTCTAATGTTTTAGAAACTTTTAGCGAGCTTTTTATTAGGCCTGTTTTAGATAATGATAGAAAAGTACAGGGTATTACTCTTTTAGCAAGAGAAAAGGGTAGAGTGCCCTTAAAGCAAGCAGAAAGGCAAGAGTTATTTCTTAATAGATATTAATTTTTTAATATAAAAAAAACACAGGAGTACTTCCCGATGAAAAAAACAAAAATAGTATGTACACTAGGGCCGGCAGTTGATAATATTGATACACTAATATCTATGCTCGAAAATGGAATGAATGTAGCTCGTTTAAACTTTTCTCATGGTTCTCACCAAGAACATGAGAAAAGAATTAATTTAATAAAAGAAGCTTCAAAAAAAACAGGGATTCCTGTAGCGATTTTACTAGACACAAAAGGTCCTGAAATTAGAACCAAGTCTCTTAAAGGTGGAAATGATCTTGCTTTAAAACAAGGCCAAGAGTTCTTTTTCACGACAGATGATATTATGGGTGATGAAAACGGTGTGGCCGTTACTTACAAAGACTTTTCTAAAGATGTAGCCATAGATAAAATGATTCTAGTAGATGATGGCTTATTGAGATTTAAAGTAGTGAAAATTAACGGCAATAAAGTTCACACCATATTATTAAATGATGGATATTTAGGCGAGAAAAAAGGAGTAAACCTCCCTGGTGTACAAAACAATCTTCCATCTTTAGCAGAAAATGATATTGAAGATCTTAAATTCGGATGTAGAGTGGGTGTAGATTTTGTTGCTGCCTCTTTTATTCGTAAAAAAGAAGATGTTCAACATGTGAGATCTGTCCTCGATAATAATGGTGGAGAAAGTATCAAAATCATTTCTAAAATTGAAAACCAAGAAGGTTTAGACAATTTCCCCGAAATTCTATTATCTTCAGATGGAATAATGGTTGCTAGAGGAGACTTAGGAGTTGAAATCCCTATGGAAAAAGTGCCTTTTGCTCAAAAAGAAATGATTAGCTTATGTAATGATGTAGGGAAGCCTGTTATTACAGCTACTCAGATGTTAGACTCTATGATTAAAAACCCCAACCCTACAAGGGCAGAAGTAAATGATGTGGCTAATGCTATATTGGATGGTACCGATGCTATTATGCTTTCTGGTGAAACGGCAAAAGGGTCTTACCCAGAGCTGGCTGTCCAAACAATGAATCAAATTGCTTTAGAAATAGATCCTCATATTCTCCCTATGTACGCAGAATTTGATGAATATGTTGGTGTAACTGAAGCGGTTACAAGAGGCACAGTACAAGTATCTATTGCTTGTAGTGCAAAAGTTATTGCAATTGGTACTCATACAGGACGTTCTGCTTTAGGAGTACGTAAATATTTCCCCCAAGTACCTATTTTAGCGGTAGTAGATAATGAGCAAATAGCGAGACAATTACTCCTAGTAAAAGGGGTTTATTGTGTTGTAGATAAAGAGTCTAAAGAGCATGAAGATATTGCTCATATAGCCTTAGAAACCAGTAAAAAAATGTTTGATCTTCAAAAAGGAGATAATATTATTGTATCTTACGGACAACAGATATTTACGGCAGGTACTACCAACTCTCTAAGAGTTTTAGAAATCCAATAAACTATTTATAAAATAAAAAAGACCCTTAAAAAAGGGTCTTTTTTATTTTATAAATTATAAACTGTAAATTTTTATGAGGCTCCAAAGATACTGATATAAAATCCTACTTCATTAGCACTACTATTATTTTGAGTATAAGCAACACTGTTGGGCAGGGTGTAGTATACCCCAACCTTATAGGTAAGACCTAAAAATCCTATGTCTACATAAGTTCCAACACGGTGGCTAAGGTGTAAAGAATTATTCACGAGGAATTCACTTTGATATAATCCATAAATAAATCCATAATCAAAACCAAAACCTATGTTACTAATCCTACCCCCTAAAGAAAGAAATATATTTAAGTCAGGAGTACCATTAAAGCCAATTAGAGGGTCAGTGGTGTTTCCAGATTCGGAACCTAAGGAATATATAGAGAATGTTTGTTCAAAGCCATTTATAAGCAAGTATTGGCTTAGTCTAAAATAGATATCGTCTATTGTAAATGTCCCTTCGAAGTGAGCTGGGATATATAGAGCAAAATAAATGTTAACTAACTCGATTGTAGTGTAGATACTGATCCCTCCTCGTCCACGAGTTTGAGTATCTATAGACCCTATTGTAGGAAATGCTAGTCCAGCATACAATTCTAAATACCATAACTCAAAGCGGAAAGTTGTCATGAAATCAAAATTAAGATAATCCACCCCTTTATTATTGTCGGAATAAATCATAAACTCGGGTTCATAGCGCCCTTCTTCTATAGGGAAAGTGGCAGCTAATCCAGCCCCACTAATTGTTCTATACCCATAATAATCGGTACCAGGGGTATAGTTAAATTGAAATCCTCTAGGGATAACCTTATCTTCGCCTAGATATTTGTGTCTTCCGAAAAAAGCATGGAAGTTAAAAAAAGAAGCTGGCGATATAGTGAGTTTTAAGGTATCTAGTTTTATAAGATCATTAAGCCCACTTTGAAGGTTTAAATCTTCGCCGTTGACACCAAGACTAAAAATCAAACCACTCTTATCCCCTACAACAATATTAGCCTCTGCCCTATAAGAAATACTAGGGGCTAAATTCTGGTTCATACCCATATGAAAATCTAAGTGAGGAAATTGTATTGAGGATTCCTGAGCATGCGCCTTAGGAGCATTACTTATTATAAATAATAATAATATTATTAAATAATTCTGTCTCATAAAGTTCTCCTATATATAATGAATGTGCATTATATATTATATATTATTATTATTTATAATGCAACAATTAAACTTAATTAAAGAAATGTTTAGCTATTTTCCGATACGATATATAGCTAAAATGTTTTTAGTTGTTGTATATTATTCGGTTTATAATAAAAAAACTTGAAGAATAAAATATTATTTATGTAGGTATCATGAAACTAATTATAGGTGTATACGATAGAGAATTGTCTCATAACTTATCTATTCTCTTGTCTAGTAAAAAAATTATACCTATAGAAGCAGAATCTATGGAAGAAATTTCGGCCTTACTTCGTTTACATCCTGAGGCGATGCTTCTCTGTGAAGAATTCTCCTCAGAGTTTTACGACTCTTTGAATAAAGATAATATTTTTCCTGACACCTATCTTTTATTCCACCCTACCTTGAGTTCGTCAGATCTTATGAAACTTAGAAATAAAGGAATAAGAGCCTTAATCCCCTATACAGAAAACGCCTACGATATTATAGATATCATCATAAAACAGTTAAGCACTTTAGCGTCTGTCGTAAAACAAAATGATAAAAATTTTATTGCCCCTAGTAAACAAGGACAAAAAGATGTCTATATTCATTTAACAGGGTCTTCTCATTGGATACATGGCGAGCTACTTGGTTTCAATAGTTATAAAGTTTCTATTAAAATCTCTAACCCTAATTTTGGCTATACTCTCCTAGAAACAAAAGAATCAGATAGCGTTCTCATGCATATGCAAGGATTAAATATCAAAGTTCATGCTGATTTAGTCCATAATGAAAAGAATATCTTTATTTTTAGATATAGAAAAATGGATAAAGATAATACTCAACGCTTAGCTTATTATATTAACTATTGTAATAATAAATTAGAGCATTCCAAAAAAGAATTAGTAAATTAAATAAATAAAAAAAGAATAGGGTAAAACTTATTTCTTTTTTACCTATTATACTATCAAGAGCGATACGGCTTTTATAAAACAAAAACAAGAAGGATTTTAAAGTCCTTCTTGTTTTTAAATAGCGATTTGGGATTGTGAATTAATCTCAAGTATAGTATAATAATCAATAGCTTTATGGAGGACTTTCAAATGAATGAAGAAACAACTAAATCCCCTCATCAATATACTAGGGTAAATATTTGGGAAGTGGCAGACGAAAAAGAAATAGCCGATATTTTTGCTACTTCAGAAGAGTACAAAAAATATCTTGATCAAGTACGTACAGAAAGAGAAGGCGTTATTTGGTTTACTACATTTGCTGAATCTAAAGGTTTTAAAAATTTAGCGAACTTAGATTCTGTAAAAGCTGGTGATAAAGTTTATTATCAATTTGAAAATAAAAATATTTCTTTAGCAGTAATTGGAGAAGAATCTATTAAAAATGGGGTGAATATTGTAGGGGCTCACCTTGATGCTCCCCGATTAGATCTTAAAGTAAGGCCTTTGATAGAAGATAGCGGTATTGCTATGCTCAAAACTCACTATTATGGTGGCGTGAAAAAATATCAATGGCTCAATATTCCTCTAGCATTGCATGGGGTCGTTATTAAGCAAGATGGAACAAAAGTTATTATCAATATAGGGGATAAAGAAGAAGACCCTGTTTTTGTTATATCAGATTTATTGCCCCACCTTTCTCGTAAAATACAAGGGGACAAAAAACTCCTTGACGGTATAGAAGGGGAAAATCTCAATCTTTTTGTAGGTAATATGCCTATGAAAAATACAAAATATACAGAAAAAGTAAAAGCTTATGTCTTAGAAGAATTATATAAAAAATATGGTATTATAGAAGAAGATTTTATTTCTGCCGAAATAGAAGCAGTGCCTGCTTTCAAAACAAAAGATGTGGGTTTTGATCGCAGTATGATAGGGGGCTATGCCCATGATGATAGAGTATGTTCTTATGCGGCAGTAATGGGTCTAGTAGATATAAAAAACACTCCTAAGCGTACTTCTATAGCTTTCCTCACTGATAAAGAGGAAATAGGATCTAATGGGGTAACGGGTACCGATTCTGTAGCTTTACCCAATCTCGTAGCAGAATTAATGTATAGAGAAGATAAAACATATCACGAAATAGAGTTAAGAAGAGCTTTAAACAGATCTTTTTGTCTCTCCGCTGACGTAGGTGCTGCATTAAACCCTATCTACGCCTCTGTACATGATAAAAACAACGTTTCTCACATGGGTTCTGGTGTTATTATTAAAAAATACACAGGTTCTGGTGGTAAAGGCGGAGCATCTGATGCTTCTGCCGAATTAGTAGGGAAAATAAGAAGAATCTTCAAAGAAAACAATGTTGTGTGGCAAGCTTCTGCTATGGGTAAAGTAGATGAAGGTGGTGGTGGAACTATCGCTAAATTCATCGCTCAATACGGTATCCCTGTAGTAGATTGCGGCTTGGGGGTAGTGGGGATGCACGCTCCTTATGAACTTATAAGTAAGGCTGATTTATATCATTTAATTAAAGGGTACAATGCTTTTTATCAAAACGCATAGATAAACACAATAAAAAAAACTCTCACTACTAAAAATGGTGAGAGTTTTTTAGATTGATTACAAATCATGTATGATTTCTGTTTTCCACAAATCAGAAATCTCTTCTCTTTTATTGATAAGAAGGTCTTTAGCCCCATCTATCAACACTTCAGGTGCCTTTGGTCTCGTGTTATAATTAGATGCCATAGAATAACCATAAGCCCCTGCATTCTCTATGAGGATAAGATCTCCTTCTGTTGCATAAAGTTCTGCATTGTCTCTAAAAATATCACTACTTTCACAAATAGGCCCCCCAATGGTATAGGAGACAGAAAGAGGTGAGGAATGGGTAATAGCTACGATTTTATGAATAGCGTTGTATAAGGCTGGTCTGATTAATTCTGTCATCCCTGCATCTAAGAACATAAAATTACGGTTATTTTGTTGTTTAGTGTAAACGGCTTTTGCGACCAATGCCCCTACATTTCCTATAATACTACGCCCTGGCTCTATAATAGGGATAAGATTGTAAGGTTCTAAAACTTTTTTATAGTGGGTAAATAATTTTTCAAAATTGATAGTATTTTCTTGAGTATATTGAATAGCGTATCCTCCCCCCATATCAAGGTGAGAAATAAAAATATCATGTTTTTTCAATAGCTCCAAAAGATCAACTAATTGATTGAGCATTTCAAAATAATATACTTCATTTTCTACCATAGATCCTATATGACAAGATATCCCCTGTAAGCTTAATAGCTCTGAAGATTTAATCAGTAGGGCAGCCTCTAAAAAATGGTCCATCGCAATACCAAATTTAGCGCCTTTATTTCCTGTGTCAATATTAGGGTGGGTTTTAGGGCTTACAGCTGGATTTACTCTTATAGCAAGCCTTACTTTTTTATTATGTTTTTGAGAAATTTCTGCTATGTGTTTAATTTCGCTGATAGATTCGCAGTTAATCATAAAAATATCATAGAGAATGGCTTTTTCTAATTCTTCATAACTTTTGGTAGTTCCAGAGTATACGACATTGTTAAGATGTTTCTGTATCGTATAAACTCTTTCTAGCTCTCCTCCAGATACGGCATCAAAACCACAACCATTTTGGGACAGATATTTTAAGAAAGTAAGATTGGAATTAGCTTTTATAGCATAACAAATCATACCATTAGGGAAATTGTCAAGAAAAGGCTTTTTTATAGCTTCTAGGTTTTGTTTTAGTTTGTTTAAGGAATAGACATAGAAAGGGGTTTTGTACTTGGTAGCAAGGTCTTTTAGTAGTACTTCTTCACAGTAGAAGTCATTGTTTTTAATGTGATACATGGTTTTCTCCATTGATTATACTATTTGGGTAGAAACAAGAACTATGGCTATATGAGTCAAATATAGGTCGTTCTAGGGTGCATTTTTTTTGTACTTTAGGACAACGAGAAGCAAAAGGACATCCTTCAGGAAGATGGATATTAGAAGGGATTTCTCCTTGTAAATAAGGTATTTTTTCACGTTTTCTTATAGACGGAGCAGAGTCTATTAAAGCCTTGGTATAAGGGTGGGCAGGATTGGAAAACAATTGTTCTTTAGAAGCTACTTCTACGATATTTCCCAAGTACATAACAGCCACTCTATCAGCAATATGTTTTACAACATTCATATCATGAGAAATAAAAAGATAGGATAGTTTCAAATCTTTTTGTAATTTCATAAGTAATTGAATGATTTGCGCTTTAATAGATACATCTAAAGCAGATACTGCTTCATCGCAAATAACGAGAGATGGTTTTAACACCAAGGCTCTAGCAATACCTATTCTTTGTCTTTGCCCTCCAGAAAATTGATGAGGAAAACGATCCAAATGTTCTAGAGGAATACCACAGAGCTCAGCAATACGAAAAATAGTATTTTGGTATTCTTCTTGAGACTTTGTGATCTTGTGTTCTAATAAAGCCTCTCCAATAATGCTACTAATATTCATACGAGGGTTTAAAGAAGAGTAAGGGTCTTGGAAAATCACTTGTATTTGTTGGCGAAGGGGTATCATATCTTTGGTGGTATAGTGGGTAATGTCTTGCCCTTTATAAATAATAGTCCCTTCACTGGGTTCTGTGAGTTTTAAAATACAATGTCCTAATGTGCTTTTACCAGAGCCTGATTCACCTACCAAGGCCAAAACTTCTCCTTCATGAATATCGATATTTACATTATTAACAGCATGTACAATAAGCTCTTTTTTTTGGAAGAGTTTTTTAGGAATAGGAAATATTTTGGAAATATTTTTGAGTTCTAAGATTTTGGGCATGGAGCACCTCCACAAGGATAAAAACAAGCCCTATAATGATTGGGTGCACAAGCTTTTAATTCTGGTTTTTCTAAGAAACAGTTTTCTTTAGCGAAAGAACAACGAGGAGCGAAAAGGCACCCTTCTGAGATTTCTAAGGGTGAGGGAATATTTCCTTGAATAGGGATCATTTCTTCTGATGAGTCTAATAAAGCTTGGGTATAAGGGTGCTTTAAAGTATCCTTATAAAATAGGTCTTGAGTAGATATTTTCTCGACGATTTCTCCACAGTACAAAATAATAATATTATCAGCTGTTTCTGCTACAATACCCAAATCATGGGTAATAAGAATAAGGGCTGTGTTGAATTGTCGTTGGAGTTTTCTTATGAGCTCTAAAATTTGAGCTTGAATTGTAGTATCGAGAGCCGTAGTGGGTTCATCAGCAATGAGAATAGTAGGGGTACAGCTCAATGCCATCGCTATCATAGCCCTTTGTCTCATGCCTCCAGATAGCTGATGAGGGTATTTGTCATACACTATTTCAGCATCGGCTATACCTGCTAATTTAAGCATATTGACAGCTTTTTCCTCAGCCCCTTTTTTACCTTCATGGATAATAAGACTTTCAGAAATTTGATTCCCTATAGAGAATACAGGATTAAGGGAAGTCATGGGCTCTTGAAAAACCATAGCGATTTTATTGCCTCTAATTTTTTCTAATGCAGATTCTTTAAGCGTATAAAGGTCTTTGTTATCGTATATAATTTGTCCACTGGTTTGAGCATCTGTACCATCTAATAAACGTAAAATAGAAAGAGCGGTCATACTCTTTCCCGAGCCTGATTCCCCCACAATGGCCAAAACCTCACCACTAGAAAGGGAAAAACTAATATTATTGACAGCTTTAATAATACCATGTCTACTAGGAAAATGTACTTTAAGATTTTTAACTTCTAATAAACTCATATTACCCTCTATTTTTAGGGTCAAGAGCATCTCTCAATGCCTCGCCAATGAGATTTATGCTCATTACTGTCAATAAAATAGCTATACCTGGAGATAACCACACCCAAGGTCTATAGCTTAAAGTATAGGTGTTTTGGGCTGATTGTATCATATTCCCCCAAGTTGGAATAGGGTGCACCACCCCCAAGCCCAAAAAAGATAGTCCAGCTTCTGTTAGAATATACCCTGCTACGGATAAGGTTGCAGAGACGATCACATAAGGGAAGGTATTGGGGAGGAGGTGGTATAAAATCTGTCTTTTAGAGGATAATCCTAGAGCTTTCGCTGCCAACATAAATTCTTGTTCTTTTAAGGAGAGGATTTGTCCTCTGATAATACGAGCTAATCCAGTCCATCCTAATAGACCTAATATAATAGTGATAATGTACATACGAGCTTCTGGTGGAACAGCCGTACCAAAAGCTGCAGACAGGGTAATAGCAAAAGGTAAAAAAGGGAAAGAGCTAACAATTTCAGTAAAACGCATAAGAAGAAAATCTATAGCCCCCCCAAAGAATCCAGATACTCCCCCTATGAGGCAGGCTATCACGATACTAATAATGGCAGCTAAAAAACCCACACTAAGAGAAATTCTCCCTCCGTGGAGGATACGTATCAAAATATCTCTACCTAGTTCATCATTACCAAGGATATGAGTAAAAGACGGAGAGGCAAAAGATAAAGTATAATTAATTTCGTCTCGTCCATGGGGTATGAAAAAAGGAAGAAAAATAATAGAAAATAAGATAGTAGAAAAAAGAACAAGTCCAAAAAGAGAAAGTTTATTTTCTATAAAGCGTTCCCATATAAGCTGTCTGGGGGTGATGATATTTTTTTTGTTCATTGGTCCAATCTTACCCTAGGATCTGCTAAAGCGTACCCTATATCTGCAAGAAGGTTCCCTAGAAGGGTAAGAAGAGCAAAAAACATATTTAAGGTCATTACAAGATTGTAATCTCTTCCTATAATAGCAGAGTAAAGCTCTTTCCCTATCCCAGGCCACACAAAGATAGTCTCTAGAATAATAGAACCCCCGAATAAAGCAGGTATTGTAAAGCCCATCAGGGTAATAATAGGGATTAAGGCATTGCGAAAAGCATGGACATAAATAATTTTGTATCCTTTTACCCCTTTAGCCTTAGCGGTACGTATATAGTCTTGATTAATAACTTCAAGCATTGCATTCCTTATGTAGCGAAACAATCCAGCTAAAGAGCCTAGCACAACTACGGTAAGAGGAAGAGCCAAATGCTTTAAAACATCTAAAGCGTAAGACAGCCCGGTATAGTTCAATCCAGGAGTAATCATACCACTCATAGGTGCCCAAGGTAGTTTTATAGAAAAGATAAAAATCAGGGTTAAAGCGATGAAAAAAGAGGGTAAGCAAAACCCTATGAGACTAAACAGAGTCCAAAATTTATCCCAAGTACCGTTTTTATGTACAGCTGCTAGAATACCTATGGGAATAATTAAGATAAAAGATATAAAAAGTCCCCCTATGTTGAGAATAAAAGAATTGTATAAAAAAGGACCTACGATATCTTTGACAGGACGTCTATATACAAGAGAATCACCGAAATCCCCTTGAATCATTCGTCCAGCCCATCTCAGGTATTGCAAAGGAAGAGGTGCGTTTAGTCCTAAAAACTCTCTAACCGTTGCTCTTCTTTCTGCTGTGATTTCTGCTCCTACACCTAGATAGACGTCGACAGGATCTCCAGGCATAGCCCTTGTAACGAAAAATAAAACAATAGAAATAATAATCAATACAGGAATCATATGGAGGATTCTTTTTAGGGTAAAAAGAAATATTCTAGTTATCATTTACTAACCCCGCCTCTAAAACAGCACTATACCAAGGCTCTAAACTAGAGGTCTTGAAATTTTTGACCCGTCTATTAAAAAGATCGGAGTAAATATTAGAATATAATGGAATCATAGGAGCTTCTTCATTCATCATAAGAGCAAATTCTTGCCATAATTTTTTGAACTCATCTTTATCTAAGGTTCTTTTCATTCTATCAAGTAAGTCATCTAGCACAGGATTTTCATATTGTCCTGTATTACTACCGCTCCTAACATTTAAGCGAGAATGCCAAACGTTAAAAGGAGAGGGAATACTAGCCTCAGAGACAGCCATATTGAACATGTGAAAATTGGTTCTTTCATTGTATACTTTTTCTATCATAGAGGTAAAATCTATTTGTTGTATACGCACTTCAATACCAAGAGCTTTGTAATTATCAATTACGACAGGGCTCATCACATCAACAAAAGGAAGATCCTTAGTAGAAGTCCAATCTAAAATGAGAGCTTTACCGTCTTTTTTACGAATACCATCTTCTAAAATCCAACCAGCTTCATCTAAAAGTTGGGCTGCTTTTTCAGGGTTATAAAGATATTTAATCATTTTTTCTTCAAGTGCATCATCATAAGTCCAATATACTTTAGAAATAGGAGCATCTATCACAATAGCCAGCCCCTTGAAGTAGATTTGGTTGATAGCAGCTCTATTAAGTCCATACAATAAAGCCTGACGGACTTTTTTTTCAGAAGTAGGGGATGCAGAGCTATTAAGCATCAAATATCCATATCCATGACGTAGATATTGATTTCTATCAATATAGCCTGTTTGGTTGGCGGTAATTAGTTTTTCTGGTTCAATCACATTAGGAAGAATGTCTATAGATCCCCTAACGAGCTCTTGTACTCCCGTTGTTTCAGAAATAGTTTTAATAATAATATTAGTGATTTTAGGTTTTTGACCCCAATATTCCTCGTTAAGGGCAAGTTCTGTGTATTGTTTAGGAACGTAAGCTTTGATTTTATAAGGGCCTGTTCCTACTAATTCTGTCATTTTATCTTTAACGGGGGAAATATCTCCTTGAGGAAAAGCATAAAATTCACTATCCATGATAGCATAACTGATAGAAGCAATATTAGAATAAAGTCTTTCTTTGAAATTAAATCGGACTGTATAAGTATCTAGCTTTTCTACACCTTTAAAGTCTTTTATTTTCCCTTGGGAGTATTCTTCATAACCTATCATTTCTTGTACAGCAGAAGTAAATCGCCCATCATAAGAAGGATCAGCTAATAAACGATACGTAAAAACAATATCATCGGCCGTTAATTCTTTACCACTATGAAATTTAATTCCTTTTTTGATTTTAACAGTATATATAGTACCATCTTTAGAAATATGAGGCATTTCTTCAGCAAGATGAGGAATAAACTCTCCATTATCATCAAGACTCAGCAAGCCTTCAAAGATAAGAGCGGTTACTTGAGCATCATAGGCAGTAATATAGTATACAGGGAGGAAATTGCCAGACATTTCTGGCGAACCTACAATAAGAGTATCTTTATTACTACGTTTGAGAGC
>CAMQVI010000055.1 GCA_947038195.1 uncultured Brevinema sp. | reverse complement strand
TTTATAATTTACAATTCATTGTAATCATTGTTTTTTGGAAGCCTATAGATTTGTAGCTAGAGATAGCGGAGGGATTGTCGCATAAGACAGATAATTCTAAAGAATCAAAAGCGTTTTCTTTTGCCCAGTCTTTTAAAAGGAGAAGGCTCTTTTTCCCTAAGCCCTGATGTCTATGGGAAGAATCTATGATAAAACACATTAACTCAAGGTATTTACTCGGTAAAAAAGCGATATCCTCTACTCTTTCTTTTTTTTGAAGATAAGCGCAGCCTATTATTCGCTGAGCTTTTTCAAAGATAAAAAATATATTCAAACCTTGTTTCATTCTCATATTATCTTCTTCTGTATTGAATTTATTGAGGTCCTCAACAAATTGTCCAAAGCTTTTGGGAGAACGAAATAGAGAAGGAAGAGCCTCAAAATGTTGTGTTTGTAATTCAAAAAGCAATGGTAAAACAAGAGTGAAATCCTGCTCGTTTTCAATAGCACGCATGGTAATCAAGGCTCTCTCCTAATATTTATTATCTAGTATAAAAATCAGTCCACCCAAATATCTAGGCACCGTTTTTTCTCAAGATATATATTGATTTTGAATTTCTATATTTTTGTTATATTTTAGTGATTGGATAATTTGATTTTCTTAGGTCTGATTTTATAGACTGTTGTTCGGATCTTCAAAATATTTAGGATCAAAAAATACAATAATATTAGACGAAGTGATTTCATACTCTATAAGATGAGGGGTATCTACTAAATCTTTTTGATTTTCTATGATAATATCCATTATCTCAGGGACTAATGTTATAGCCTTTTCTTCTGATCCTGTCACAAGAACTGTTTCTAAAGTCTTAAATTCTAACTCGGTTTTTGCTATTTTTGTATCTTTATTATACCCACCTAAAACTACACTTAGGGACAGCATGAAATAGATTACTCCTGCTTTAAAAACCATACTCTATACCTCTTTTTCTTTATTTTTATTTAAGACTTTCTAAATATTTAACAATAGCACCACGTTTGTTTTTTCTAGCGACATCTAATGCTGTATTACCTTTTTTATCTTTAGTATCAATTTTAGCGCCTTTTTCTACTAAATATTCTACGGTTTCTAAATGTCCATTCCATGAAGCCCATATTAAAGCTGTTTCCCCATCATTATCTTGGTCATTGATATCAGCCCCTTCGTCCACTAAGTATTTTACTATTTTCAAATGCCCTTTATAAGCAGCCCCTATCAAGGGAGTATAACCAATAGTATTTTTAGTATTAAGATTAGCGCCTTTTTTCACTAAATATTTTACGATTTCTGTATAGCCACTAGAGGAAGCTCTCATCAAGGAAGTCCTGCCATCTTTATCTCGAATACTGATATTAGCCCCTTCGTCCACTAAATATTTTATCATGGCTAAATTTCCATCTTGTAAAGCCAACATCAAAGCAGTATAGCCTTTTTTATTTTTAGTATTAAGATCAGCCCCTTTTTTCACTAAGTATTGAACTACGTCTATATGCCCACTATGAAAAGCCCTTATCAAAGGAGTGTCGCCACTTTTATTTTTAATATTAACATCAGCCTTATTTTTAATTAAGAGTTTTACCATTTCTAAATTTCCCTTATAGGAGGCTATTATCAGAGGGGTATCGCCTTTTTTATTTTTAGCATGAATATCAGCTTTTTCATCTATTAAATATTGTGCTATTTTGGTATACCCTTGACTTAAAGCCCTTATCAAGGCATTTCTACCATCAGAGCTCTTAGCATTGATATCAGCACCATTTTCTACTAAATATTCCACAACTGCAAAATGATTTTTACGAGTAGCCCATATTAAGGCTGTAGTACCGCTTTTATCTATATCTTCAATGTCAGCCCCACTTTTAAGCAAGTATATGACTACATCTAGATGCCCCTCACGTGATGCCCACCTAACACTACCAGTCTTATTAGCCCCTTTTGCCACACAGTTCTGCACACCCACCAAATCGCCTTTTTTAGCGAAATCGACAATATCTCCATAGATAGGGTGGAATGCCCCTACCATTATCAATAATAATCCTATTTTTTTCATAATAGATTTCCTGTTATTTTTATTTAATTAATTTTTTCTAAATATTCTATAATATCTTCATTATTTACTCTTCTAGCTTTCTCCAAGGATCATCTTGAATAGAAATATCAGCCCCATTCTCTATGAGATATTTAACTATTTCTAAATGCCCATCTTGTGAAGCCCTTCCCAAAAGGGTTTTACCATCAGGACTCTTAGCATTGATATCGGTACCTTGTGCCTCACCTTTTTCAGCGAAATCTAAAATATCTCCATAGATAGGGTTTAATACCCCTACCATTAGCAACAATAATCCCATGTTTTTCATAATAGACTTCCTGTTATTCTTATTTAATTACTATTTTCTAAATATTTTAAAATATCTTGATTGTCTATTCCTCTAGCTCATCTTGAATAGAAACATCAGCACCCTTATCTACGAGATATTGTATTATTTCAAAACGCCTATCATATGAAGCAAATATCAATGCTGTATCCCCATCATTATTCATAGTATTAATATCAGCCCCATTCTCTACGAGATATTTAACTATTTCAAAATGTCCATTCCACGAAGCCAACATCAAGGCTGTACTGCCATATTTATTTTTAGCATTAATATCAGCCCCATGATCTATTAAGTATTGTGCTATTTCTAAATACCCATCTTGTGAAGCGCGTATCAATGCAGAGCTACCATTTGTATCTTGAAGATTGACATCAGCCCCATTATCTATGAGATATTGTACTATTTTCAAATGTCCTTTTTCTGTAGCCTTTATCAAGGCAGAGCTACCATTTGTATCTTGAAGATTGATATCTGCCCCTGTAAAGGGATTATTCACAAGATATTGTACTACCTCTAAATGTCCATCACGTGAAGCATATATCAAGGCAGTACCACCATTTTTATTTTTAGTATTAATATTAGCCCCATTATCTGCGAGATATTGTACTACTTTCAAATGCCCTTTCCATGAAGCATATATCAAGGCAGTATCACCATCATTATCTCTGGTGTGAATATCAGCGCCTTTCTCTACTAAATATTCTACCATTTCTATATTGTCATTGAGGGAAGCACGCATCAAGGGGGTACTACCTTCATTATCTCTGGTGTGAATATCAGCGCCTTTCTCTACTAAATATTCTACCATTTCTATATTGTCATTGAGGGAAGCACGCATCAAGGGGGTACTACCTTCATTATCTCTGGTGTGAATATCAGCACCTTTATCTGCTAAATATTTCACGGTGTCTAAATTCCCAGTCCAAAAAGCCCACATCAATGCTGTATTACCATCATTATCTCTGGCGTTAATATCAAGAGATTTATCGGCTATGTATTTTAACGTTTCTAGTCCTATATTGTCATTGAGGGAAGCACGCATCAAGGCAGTCCTACCTCTATTATCTAGGGTATTAATATCTGCCCCATTATCTACTAAATATTCTATGGTGTCTAAATTCCCTCTCACGGAAGCCAGGGCAAAAGGATTATCACTATTTTTATCATGCCCTTTCCCTAAAGCTACTATAAAAGAAGTACTGCCATATTTATTTTTAGCATTAATATCAGCCCCATTATCTACGAGATATTGTGTTACTTCTAAATGCCCTTTATAGGAAGCCCATATTAGAGCTGTACTCCCACCTTCATCTTTAGCATTAATATCAGCCCCATTCTCTACGAGATATTGTGTTACTCCTAAACGTCCTTCATAAGAAGCTCTTATCAAGGCAGTCTTGCCATTTGTATCTCGAATATGGGTATTAGCCCCATTATCTACGAGGTATCGTACTATGCTTGAAATCCCACTCCCTGAAGCTTCTATTAAGGGCGTATCACCATTTTTATTTTTAGTATTAATATTAGCTCCATTTCTAAGGAAGTAGCCCAGGGCTTCTAAATCCCCTTTTTGCGAAGCCCACATCAAGGGCGTATCACCCTTATCATCTTTAAGCTCAAGATTCGCACCATTTTGAACTAAGTAGTCTACTATTTTTAATCGGCTATAGTTTAAAGCTATTGCTAGGGGTGTACGATTGTCATTATTCTTAATATTAAGCCTGGCACCATTTTCAATCAAGTATTTTACTGTTTTTAGACTTCCACTCCCTGAAGCTTCTATTAAAGGCGTATCACCATTTTTATTTTTAGCATGAATATTAGCACCATTTCTAAGTAAGTATTTTACTATTTCCAGATGTCCTCTTGATGAAGCATCTCCCAAAGTGGTGTCACCATATCTATTTGTAGCATGAACATCAGCACCATTATCTACCAAGAGTTTTACTAGCTCTAATGGTTCTTTTTTTGAATATGTAGTTAAAGATGTCAACAAGGGGGTTTCACCATGTCTGTTTTTAACCTCAAGATCGACACCCTTTGCCACGAAGAGTTTGATTATATCTAATGATTTCTTTTCTAAACATAAAGATGTTGTCAAGGGGGTGTTACCATCATCATCTATGGCATTAACATCAGCGCCCTTATCTACTAAGAGTTGTACTATTTCTAAATACTCTCTAAAAGAAGCCTTTATTAAAGGGGTGTCACCATTTCTACTTTTAGCATTAACATCAGCCCCATTTTCTACTAAGTATTGTACTACTTCTAAATGTCCTCTTTCTGCAGCATTCATTAAAGGGGTGGTATTATAATAAAATTTTCTAGTATCAATATCGGCACCTTGAGCCACACAGTTCTGCACACCTGCTAAATCGCCTTTTTCAGCGAAATCTAAAATATCTCCATAGATAGGGTTTAATACCCCTACCATTAGCAACAATAATCCTATGTTTTTCATAATAGATTTCCTGTTATTTTTATTTAATTAATTTTTTCTAAATATTCTGTAATATCTCCATAGAGAGTAGTTATCAACAATAATTCTATATTTATTTATAGAACCAATCACTTATATAAAACTTAATTAGAGGCTCTTAAATATTATAGTATGTTTTAAAAATATTCTCAAGCTTAGAATTGTTATAGCCAATGAAAAAAGAACCACCTCGCATAAGTGGTTCTTTTTCAATATTTTATGTGTAGTATTTGAGCTGGCTTATTTTTTATCCAATTTGCCCCCTGTGGCTTATCTCTATCTCTCAAATACGAATAGTTCTATCGTTATTTATGATAATATTATAAAGCAAGAATTTTAAAAAAATTTAGGAACATATCAATTTTTTTTAGTAAGAGGATAAATAGCTTGTAATCACCAAGAGCTACAGGTGAAAATATTTTAAACAAAAGAAAAGAGCTATATATTATAGCTCTTTTCTTTTTAGTGTTTTTTTAGAATTATTTAGATAATAATCTTTTAGCTTGATTGAGCACTTCTTTAGCAGAAACACCGTATTTTTCTTTGAGTTCTGTAGATTTGGCAGATTCTCCGAAAGTATCACGAGCACCCACAATACCCACAGGTACTGCATTTTTACAGCCTGCTACATATTCGGCTATAGCCCCGCCTAAACCACCAATGACACTGTGATTTTCTAAAGTGATAAAACATTTCACTTTTTTCATCATGTCATCAAGATTTTTTGTATCAAGAGGTTTAAGGGATCTCACATGAATAAGATGAGCTTTGATACCCTCTTTTTCTAATGCTTCCATACCTTTGAGTGCTATCTCTAAAGAAGCCCCATCAAAGAATAATGCCACATCATCTCCAGTAGAATAAAGCTCTTTGTTTGTAATATCAAAGACTACTTTGTCATCTGCTGTATAAATTTCAGGAACAGGATCACGAGATACTCTTATGTAGAATAATCCCTCATGGGACAATGCATATTTAATAGCTGCAGCTGCATCATAGACATCTGAAGGTAAAAGAATATTCATATTTGGTAAAGTTCTCATTAGTGCCATATCTTGAATAGCTTGGTGACTAGCTCCGTCTAAACCAGCATCTAATCCTGGGTGGGTAGCGATTACTTTAAGATTAGCTTTTGCATAGGCAGCTTGGCGTAATTGTGTCCAGATAGTACCAGATGCAAAAATAGCAAAGTTTACATATACAGGGGTAAATCCTTCTACCCATAATCCACAAGCAGCGCTTATAGAGCTTTGTTCTCCGATTCCCAAGCCCCAGAAATTTTCTGGATGTTGTTTTTGAAAATCAATAGAGTTTGTTGCTGTACTTAAATCATTGTCTATAACGATGACTTTTTTATTTGTTTTATAAATGTCAGCTAGTGTATTTCCAATAGTAGTTCTTGGAGCAGAATTTCCTTTTATTTCTATCATCATTATCTCCTAAGCCAATTCTTTTAAAGCTTGTGCGTATGTTTCGTCTGTTAAGGTAACAGAGTGATTGTTGATATTTCCTTCAAGGAAAGAAAGACCTTTTCCTTTGATGGTGTGAGCAATAATAGCTACAGGTTTACCAGAAAGCTTGTCTAATTTATCCAATCCTTCTACTACTTGTTTCATATCATTTGCATCATTAATAACAATCACATTCCAATTAAAAGCTTCAAGCTTTTTATCTAAAGGCTCAAGATTGATTAACTCATTAACAGGGTCATGGGAAGATAGTTTATTATAGTCAATAATAGCTACTAAATTATCTAATTTAAAGTGAGAGGCTTGTTGTATGGTCTCCCAAATTTGACCTTCATGCATTTCTGCATCACCACAAAGAGCAAATATTTTACCATCAGCTTTTTTAAGTTTTCTAGCATAAGCCATACCCATTGCAATACCGATACCTTGACCTAATAAACCTGTATTCATTTCTACTTCAGGGATTTTATTGATATCTGGGTGTCCTTGCAAACGGGAGTTTAATTGTTTTAAAGTCCCTTTTTCTTCTTTTTTGATGACTCCATATCCTAATAAAATAGCATACATCATCGCTGCCACATGTCCTTTTGAAAGAACAAAACGGGATCTGTTTGCGTCATTAAAATTAGGGATATACCTAGCATAAACAGCAGTAGCGATATCCATGGCGGATAAAGACCCACCCAAATGCACAACACCTTTACTCATGTGAGTCATCTCTACAAGATTTCTTCGATATTCTTTGGCTTTTTGTTCCAATTCAAGAATTGTACTCATAATTTCTCCTTTTCAGTTTTTGTTTTAGTTAAAAATACCTAAAATTGTATCTAAAATCATTCCAACAAAGACAAAGTCTGTCTCTGGGAATGAAGATCCAACGAGACCGATAGATGCCATAATAGGATAAATAATTGCAGGACCAACTGCTATTAAAATACCCGTTACAAATCCACCAGCGATTGCACCTTTCCAACCACCTGTTGCATTACCAAATACGGCAGCAGTAGCACCGATAAAGAAGTAAGGAACAGCTACAGGAATAATAACAGGCATGTTAAACATAACAAAGAAAGGAATACAGAGTAATCCTCCTAAGTAAGCAGATAAAAATCCTAATACTGTTGCTGTAGGTGCATATTGGAAAACCACAGGACAATCTAAAGCAGGTATAGCATCAGGAATAAATTTCTCGGAAATACCTACGAAAGCAGAAACTATTTCTCCTAAGATCATACGAACACCAGTAATGATGATAAACAATGAACTTGCAAAAGTAAGAGATTGTATTAATGGGTATAATAACCAATGGGTAGATCCTGAAAGTTCCATAACTTGTTCTTTTCCTGCAGCGAATGCAGCTATATAATAAAAGATTGCGACAGAAATTGCAACTGAAACGACATAATCTTTAAAAATCATTAACCAACGAGGTAGTTTTAATTTTTCTGTGCTTTCTTCTGGGTTACCTACTTTTTCTCCTATCCAGCTAGAAAGAGCATAAGCTAAAGTAACATAATGACCCATAGCGATCTCATTATGTCCTGTAATTTTTCTCATTCCTTTTTGAGCGATAGCAGGGAAAATAGCTGCTGAGAATCCTAAGATGATAGCTCCTATCAAAATAGACATCCCATCACTTACATTGTTAGCTTTTAAAATAACTGTTAATAATGCAGCCAAGTAGAGATTGTGTTGTCCTGTTAAGAAGACATATTTAAAAGGTGTAAAACGAGCTACTAATAAGTTAGCAATAAATCCTGTAACCATTATTAAGGCAACAGTTGTTCCAAATTTAGCTTGAGCCAAAGCTGTCACCGCTTCTGCTAAAGGAAGTACCCCTGTAAGATTGAAGCCTTTGGTAAATAAGTCTTGGAAACCAGCAAGGGCTTGTACCCCTACGCCAGCACCAGCACTAAAAATAAGAAAACCAACGATAGTTTTAATGGTCCCTGTTAAAACCTTATCCCCTGATTTTTTTTGTAGCAATAGACCCACCATTGCTATAAAACCTACTAATATGGAGCTAGTCCCTAGTAGATCATAAACTAAAAATTTCAAAACATCTTGTACCATTTTATCCCCCTATGCTAATGCATCTTTTATTTTATTGAGGATCTCTTCTTTATTGGTAATAGAATTAATTCCTACTACTTTAGGAAAGCGACCCTCCATTTCTTCCACAAGATCAGCCATGGTAACAAGAACATCAATATCTGTATAGCCATCAATCGCCGAAGTCACATCATGGTGTACATCTGCATCTATGCCTAAAGTCGTTAGAGCTTGCTCTATTTTGATCTTTAGTAGCATACTGCTTCCCATACCTGTACGGCAGGTTACTAAAATTTGCTTACTCATTATTCCTCCATAAATCTATTTAAACATAGATTCTAGACTCTCTGGAGAGTCTTCTAAAATTTCATATATATTTTCATTATCCAAAACATCGGACAAGGCTTGAATTAATTCTATATGTTGATTGTCTCCTATAGCACTAAGGGCAAAAACATATTTCACAGGAACCCCTTCACAATCTACGGTATTGGCTAGAGAAATAAAAGACAATCCGTTCTTCAAGGCTCCTTCTTCTGGTCTGGCATGAGCCATCATTATATTAGGCGCAATAACAAAATAAGGGCCATGTTCTTTTACGGCGTTGATAGCTGCAAGAGCATACTGATTGTTAACAATGCCTTCTTCTTTTAGGAGATCACAAGCTTGATGAATAGCATCTTCATAGCTAGCACATTCACAATGTTTTTTTATTCTTTTTTTTGGTAGATTCATATATTTCTCCTATCAATTAGCACTAATATGTGGATTTTTCACCACTTTCTTATAATCCTCATAACGCATTAAAATTTCTCTATACTCAAATGGTTGCTCTCTACCTATACTATAGGATAATCTTTTTATACAAAGAAGGGGAAAAGAATTGTGAAGTTGTAATTGATTACAAATAAAATCATCAGCGATTCGTGGTTCTAATGTTTCTTCATATTTCTCAATGAGAATACCTTTGTCTTTATATAGGGATTCTAATGAGGGATAGAAATCCTTTATTAATCTTTGTATATCATCTTCTATAATTGGGGCAAGCCATACTCTTTCTATTGCTATAGGATTATCTTCTATACTTCTTAAAAAAACGAATTTACAGCTTTCTTCTACAGAGAGCTTACTATTCTCAGAGTCTCGAACATTACCTTCACTATCCAATAAAAAATAGTCCACTCTTTCGGCTATTTCTATTTGTTTTTCTACACTATTATCTTCTGGGATAGCTACTACTATTGTTCCTCTTCCTCTTGTAGAAGAAAGAAAACCTTTATTAATCATAGTATTAAAAGCATTTCTTACCGTGATTCTACTAACTCCTAATAGTTGAGCTAGCTCTTCTTGGGTGGGCAGCTGTTCTCCTATGGCATACTTTCCTGCAATAATATACTTTTGGAGTAGTGATTCTACTTGATATACTAAAGGAATAGGGCTATTTTTATCTAACATTATCGTTCCTGAATAAGGGTCCCTAATTTAAACTTTGTTAAATGGTATAATATTATACCATTTAACAAAGTTTAAATCAACTGATATTATATTGTCTTGATAATATAATGGTTTTTGTTGTCTTATAAGTAATTGCAGTTCATTATTTCTGTAGGATAGGAGTGTAATACTAAAAAACAGAGCCCTATTTCCAGAGCTCTATACTAATTTTATCAACAATGTATAAATATTTTATAAATTACCACTCATAAAATGGCTTACGGTAACAAATCCCAATTTTCCATAAAGAGCCCTTGTTTTTTGGAGCATAGGCACAGGCATAACATACAATTCCAAAGATTCATAGCCCATTTTTTTGACTCCATCTTTAACGAAATAAATTAGTCTAGTTCCTATACCTTGTCTTTGATATTCTTTGTGGACTACTACGTTATCTAAGACTACATATTCCTTACTGGGGAAAATATAATCGTCTTGAGCGGGGACTTTAGAAAAATTGACATAAGCAATCACTCTTCCAGCCTCTTCATATACATAATGATAAATAAGAGGATTGGGCTGCATTTCATCCCATTTTAAAGCTAGTTGTTTTCTTGTTTTATCAGGAATAAAGTCAGGAAATTCTTTTTTGTGTTCCAAATACATACTATAAAGAAGATCTAAAACTTCCTCTTTATCCTCCAATGTCATAGCTCTTATCACTCTAACTCCCTTCACCCAATTTTCCCATTAAGTTAATTCTATTACCTACTTAGAAAGATTATAGCTTTATAATACCTAATAGTCAATATTCATTTATACACCTATAATACAAAAAACACCACCCTAATAATTAAGGTGGTGTTTTTTAGGACTGCGTTATAGTGTTTTGATTTATTATTTAAGACTTGATAGGTATTCGGTGATTTTTGTGTCTTTTCTATTCCTTAGCACCTGCTGTTTTAAGTAAATCGATTATTTCTAAATCACCTTTCTCTAAAGCCCACACTAAAGGGGTACTACCATCATCATCTTTAGCATTGATATCAGCCCCTGCTTCTATAAGTAGTTTTGAGATATTTTTATAGCCCATTAAAATAGCAAAGGATAAAATAGATTGGTTTTGATTTTTTTCATACTTGACATTGATATCAGCACCACTTTCTATAAGTAATTTCACTGTCTCTGTAAAATTCCCATAAACAGCCCAC
Source organism: uncultured Brevinema sp. (assembly GCA_947038195.1). Classification (GTDB taxonomy): domain Bacteria; phylum Spirochaetota; class Brevinematia; order Brevinematales; family Brevinemataceae; genus Brevinema_A. The sequence continues at coordinate 1,797 of CAMQVI010000055.1, read as the reverse complement.
ATTAAAGGGGTCAAATTATCTCTAGTATCTCTAACATTAACATCTGCTCCATTTTTAAGAAGTATATCCACGACAGGAGCATGTCCTTTCATAGACGCATACATTAAAGGCGTTACCCCATCGCTATCTTTTATATTAACAGGGGTGTCTTTTTTTATAAGCATATCTACAATACCAGCATGTCCATGCCCAGAAGCCCACATTAAAACATTTTGATCATGTTTGTTTTTAGCATGAATATCTACATCTTTTTGAATAAGCATTTTGATGATATCAAGATTGCCATTTACGGAGGCATACATTAAGGTAGTTGAGCCATTATTATCTTTTAGATGAGCATCTGCTCCATTTTGCATTAAAAAATCCACAACATTTTTATTTCCACTTATAGAAGCTGTCATCAAAGGCGTAACCCCTTTAGCGCCTCTTTCGTTGACATCTCTACCTTCTTTAATAAAAGCTTGTACTTTTTGTAGATTTCCTGTTCCTGCCGCATCCCAAAAATCAACAGGAGCCCCACTTTGAAGAAGGAGTTGAGTAATGTCTTTATGTCCTGCATAGTAAGATTGTTTCAAGAGTGTTTTCCCATCATCATCTCTAATAGTAATATCAGCCCCAGCGTCTATGAGTAATTTTACAATTTCAGTATATCCTTGTTGAGTGGCTAATTTTAAAGCAATGTTACCATCATTATTAGTTTTATCGAGATTGGCCCCTTCTTTAATGAGTAGTGTTACAATATCAGGATGCCCTATATAGGAAGCCCACATTAAACTGGTAAAACCATCATCATCTTTAGCATTAATATCATATCCATCTTCTAACAAGGCTTGAACTTTATTCAAATCTCCATCAAGAGTAGCAAAAAACAAACCCTCATTTGATTTTTTATGACAAGTAGCAGAAGATAATAGTATCATAAATAATAATATTTTTTTCACAATTTCCCCCCTTATTGTTTTCTTATCCAGAATTTTCCTATTTATAGCTTTACTTAATACTCTCTAAATATTCCACCACTGCTGTGGCGTATATGTTTTCAGAAGCTTTCATTAATGCCGTTTTTTCATCATTATTTTTAATGTTAATATCAGCCCCATTTTTGACTAATATCTTCACTTCCTCTAATTGTCCTCTCCACGAAGCAAATATCAAAGCAGTATCTCCATCATTATTTTTAATATTAAGATTGCTACCTATAGAGGGATCTTTACTACCATTTGCTACTAATATTTTTATTATTTCGATATCGTTATTCCCTAAAGCTGCCATCAAGGCTGTGTTGCCGTTTTCATCCTGAATATTAAGATTGGCACCATTTTCTACGAGATATTTTACTATTTCTAGATAAGAACCAGAGGCAGCCCATATTAATGCCGTGTAGCCATACTTATCTCTTAGATTAAGATTAGCACCATTTTCGACTAAATATTTCACCATTTCTAGATCACCATCATTAGCAGCAGATATTAAGGCTGTACTAGCAAAACCATCTTTAAGATTGAGATCAGCCCCATTTTCTACCAAAAACTTCATAATGTCTGCGTGTTTACTTTCATAGGGGTGTCTATTTTCCGAAGCCTTTGTAAAAGCTGTCTCGCCACTTTTATTTTTGATATTGACATCAGCACCTTTCTCTACGAGATATTTTACGATTTCTAATTGTCCATTTCTCGAAGCGAAGTTTAAGGGTGTTTGATCAAAAGAGCCCACCACATTAATGATAGCTCCATTTTCTACAAGATATTTTATGGTATCAAAATGTCCCATCATAGAAGCTTTCAACAAAGCAGTATC
>CAMQVI010000054.1 GCA_947038195.1 uncultured Brevinema sp. | reverse complement strand
TGAACTTCCGACCTCCGGGTTATGAGCCCGACGAGCTACCACTGCTCTACTCCGCGACGTGTATAATAAGTATAGCATAATTGTTTTTAGATTACAAGCTTTTTTCAAAAAATTTTCATTTTATTTTTGTTTTCAGCTATAAACTACACACAAATAGCTATTTCTTCTTTTTCTTTGGATCAAGAACTTCTGGCATTGTCTGTTCTTTAGTAATTTCTTTTTTTGCCATAATTTCTTTTTTATAATTATTTCTTATATAGTTTAAAACTTCTTTTTCTTCGACCTGAGACTCATTACTTTCATGTAGTATGCTACCCACATATTTAAAATAGAGTATTCCTTCTGGTAAAGGGGAAAGCTTAATATAACGAGAATATATACGAGAGAAAAAAGCTGTCGCTAACTGAGCTGCCAATCTTTTATCTTTAGTTTCGCAAATCTCTCTTGCTATTTTATTAAGATAATTATATATATGGGTACGAGCATTAGTTTTTTGTACAGGGTCTTCAGTATAATTTAAGTCATCTAAAAGCATTTTATATTCTAAAGCTTGTTGTTGTAGATAAAGGGATAGTACCATATCCGTCAATAAAACGTTGTTTTTTTGGGTAACAGCCACCGTTTTCCACAATCTAAAGAAAAACATAAAGAAAGTAACAGCAAAAACCATCAATACAGCAGATAAAATCACATAACCACTATTTTCTAAGGAAGACGGAAACACTCCATTCGCTGGAGCTGCTAAATCCTGTCCTTTTACCAACAGACTATCCCTTACAAAAGAAAACTCCATGATTATACTCCCTGTATTAATATGACTATTATACTATGCTTTATAACTTTGTGCAATAAATTGCTTAGAAAATACTTTTTAAATGCTGAGACTTTTTATCTGTCCACACTACAAATAAACTCAAACAAGTAGCCAAGAAGAAAATAAAGTATTGGAGATACCAACCCCATAAAACATACTGTGTCTTATGAGTAATAGGCATAGCGGGAACTTCAGCTACATAAATCCCCTCTTCATATTCCTTAATAGGAGAAATATCCATTCTCCCCATAGGATCAACCACAGCAGATACCCCTGTATTAACAGATCTAGCGATAGATCTTCTAACAGATATGGCTGTATGCGTGGTATTAGCCAGATGTTGCCATAAAGGAGCTTTAGCCCCTAATTTCCATTTATAAGCCCACCCGTCATTAGTAGAATTAACAAAATATTGTACCCCTTCATTGACAAATAATCTCGCCAAAATAGCATAAATATCTTCAAAGCAAATTAACAAAGCAAATTTTAGTCCATTTTTACTCGTAAACACCGTGAGGTCTTCCCCAGGAGATGCCCATGCAGCTCCTATATTAGATAGTAAGTTATCTAACCACGGCCAATTTTGAGATCCTGGTATCCATTCCCCGAAAGGAACAATATGAATTTTATTGTATTTTTCGACTTTGTAAGCATTATTAGTAAAAGTAACCAAACTCGCTCCATTGTAGAGTTTATTATTCTCCCCTGAAGTAAAGTGTGTGAGCATCACCGGGGTATCTAACTCTTTAGCCAATTCTACAAATTGTTTTAGATACTTATTCCTAGGGTCGTCTATTCCCCTAGCCTCTATATTCTCCCAAAAATGGGTAGAAAGCATGATTTCTGTTTGTAGTAACAAATCGGGGTCTTGATTGGATACTGAACGCATCATTGCTAGATATTTCTCGGATAACTCTGCCTCTTCTTGATACCAAGAGCTATGTCCCGGTCTATTAGGCTGGATAAGAGCTACTCTTTCTCTATATAATTTTTTATCTATTAACTCTTCCCATAAATACATGGAAGAAAATCCATAAGCTAGATTTGATAAAAAGACAAATAAAGTAATATATAGGGTCATGAAATTTTTTTTCCAAAGGTCTTTAATAGATAGTCCTTTATCCCATTTTAGTAAGAATTCTGCGATACCTGCATTAACAAATAACACAATAAAACTCACTCCCCAAGCCCCTATCATGTCTGCAGATTGGAGAAAGATTAGTTGTTTCCACAAGGCATCAGCTGGGGTATTCCATCGAAATCCAAAAAACCCCACAGAACGAAATATCTCTATAGCAGTCCAAACTAAAGGAAAAGCGATAAGACGAAACTGAGGAAATCTACTTCCTATGTAGCGGATAAGAACCATGCCAACAGTAAAGTACAGAGCATAAAGAGGAAATACAAAAAAGGCACTAATCTCGTGAAAAGCAATCAACCAATAGAGCGTACAGAAATAATAAAAATATCCAAAGATAAATCCGTATTTCACAATATCTCTAACAGTCATTTGGTGTAAAGCATAAATTAGAGGAATAAAAGAAATCCATATAAAAGGCAAATCAAACATAGAATGAGATAAAGTAGTTAGTACCACCCATAAAGAAAAACAAATAATATTTCTTTTTTTATAGTCATCTCTCAGCGTATTGAAAATATTTTTAAGCATCTAACTCTCTCTTGTTTTGATAATCATTGTAATATTTAGGAGTTAGCTTATATTTTTTATAAGCATTTATATATGATGTGATATTCTTCCACTCTTCTGAAGAAATAGAACTATAGGGAATAGGCATAATCTGATAAGGTGAAAAAGAAACAATCAAAGCATAAGGGGTAGGAACTATTTTATAAATAGACTCCATCGCACTTTCCTTAGTCCCACTACTCGTCGTCCATATTATCTTATCTTTATCAAAATCAAAGCTCATCTCCTGATGAAGAAAAGCCGTATTTTGGTAAATAATTCTCGTTCTGTATTTAATGAGATTGGGGATGAGAAAGAGGTACACAATCAATAGTAGCCACAATACGACTACAAAAGTCAATTTTACTACAGGCACACCCATAATCCACATAAGCGTGTTGGCTAAAACAATAGTGATTACTAAATACGATACTACCTTATAATTAGGTCTAGTCACTAAAAAATTGGTAATCAGTTTTTGGTACGTTTCTTCTGACAATGAAACAAATATCTTTATCATAGGCTCTCTCTTTAACATTATATTTATTATAACGATAAAAACAGCTATTTGTCAATATAATAAATAAATCAATAGTAAGTTCCCTATTAGCATAAGCTAGGATTTATTATTTAGAATCTTATTTCTTAATATGGCAGAAACTACCATAAGGCTGACTTTTATGGTTGATATGAAAAATATCAATAAAGCTATTGACAAATACTATATTTATTAGTATAATATTATACTAATATGGATATATGGCTAATGTTAGCGAAGCACCTCTAAAGAGTGTTCCTACCTGTGGGTGGCAAAGCACCCTTAACGAAGTGCCTCTAAAGAGTGTTCCTGCCTGTGGGTAGCGAAGTATTCTAAGCCTTCCTTAAGAAAACATATTGGAGAGATGGCTGAGTTAACTGAGCAATAGCGAAGTATTCGAAGCCTTCCTTAAGAAAACATATTGGAGAGATGGCTGAGTGGTCGAAAGCGGCTTCCTGCTAAGAAGTTGTCCTGGATATTACGGGACCATGGGTTCGAATCCCATTCTCTCCGAGTAATACGAAAAGCTAAGTCTATAAAAAATAAGACTTAGCTTTTTTGATTTTTATGCTATCTTATGTGCCTATTAACCTTAAAGCTGTTCTGGCGCAGGTACTTTCACTTGATTTCCGTCTGCTCCATTTTTAAGTAATAGTTTTACAATATCTATATATCCTTTTTCATAGGCACAATCTAGAGCTGTATCCCCATATCTACTTTTATGATAAACATCAGCTCCACTTTCTATACTCTCTTTAACTTTTTCTAACCAGCCAGAGCTTGCCCAATACACAATAGTCATTTCTGTAGTATCAGCCCCATTCTCCACAAGATATCTTACTATTTCTGTATACCCTTCCCATGAAGCCCTTGCTAAAACTGTCCTTTCATATTCATTTTCAGTATTAACATCTGCTCCTTTCCCAACAAACCATCTAACCTACTACCTGTGCCTGTCCACCACTTTCTGTTTTCTGACCAATATTTGTATTTATTTTTAACAGGTCAATAAGCTCTCTCATAACGGTTTCCCTACCTCCAAAAGCAGCCGAATTTAATAACCAATAAAATGTCATATTGTTATTATTCATTACATTGGCGTCTATCTTATTAGCAGGAAGGACAGATATTCTTTCAAAAATATCATAAGGAGACATTTCCCAACTGTTTTCACTATAACCTTGAGCCATATGATGAAGAACTGTATTCCCAAATATATTTGTATAGGAAAGATTTATCTTTTCTTGTTGTAACAACACAATCATATTAGAAACATTATCTGAAGTAGAGGCTAACATCAAGGTATTGTATGTTGATATAGGGTCTATATAATTAGGGTCAGCACCGTTATCTAAAAGGAACTGTAATAATTCTAGATTGTTTTCTTTGGCATTATTTCTATATCTTCCACCATTTTGATCCATCAGAAGATAGATAGGTGTTTCTTTTGTAATATTTTGTTCAAATAAAACATACTGCTCTTTTGTGAAATCCAAGGGATAAAAAACTTTTGTTTCTTCGTTATTTTGTATGAGACGATACTGTATGCTTTGGATACTATTTGGGGCTTGAGGGTCATGTTGAGGAGAATAGTAAAGTAGCTTAGAAAATTGGGGGAAAGATTTGAGCACCTTCTCTTTATTGATATCAAAAATCACGTCTTTAACACTTGTTGGATTTGTTGATAAGTCATAAGAAGCACTATTATCGAGTTCCCAAGCCAGCTCAATAATATTTTTTCCATCTTCGTTAGTAACACTAAGATCGATTCCATTATCAATAAAGAATTTTACAGAATTATCATTTCCACGCCGAACAGCTTTTAGAAAAATTTGTTGAATACCAGGATCAGATAAAGAAAAATACTCTTGGTCATAAAGCATTTGCAGGATATTATTGGTATCATTTACATCAGACACAAAATCAAGAAATGCTTCATAAGGTGGCTCTGTTTTATTTCCGTAAAGAGAGATGGTGTCGGGAATAGGGAGCTTTTCTGATATGTATTGTGCGAAAAAAGTATCATGAATCCACATATCATTATAATTATTTAGTAGGTTATCACTTGAAAATGCCGTTTCTCCATATTCATTTGTTGCTCCAAAATTAAAATTATTGCTTTCTAAAAATCGCATTATTTTCATATGATTAGTCGACAAATGGTAGTCATTTCGATAACTGATACTATTAAAAATAGTCCATAGTATAGTATTACCCACACTGTTCGTGATATTAATATCATAATTTTGAGCATATTTTAAAAACTCTTCCCAGTCTCCTTTATATACTGCATTATAAAAATCAGTTCTTCTTTGTTTATTTTCGATAAGTTCTAACTGCTCTTCACTCACATAAATATTTTGCTCAGATAGCGTGGATGCCGTGATAGATTCTCTTTGTATAGCATACTCCAAGTAAAAAGGGGCTGTCTGTTCTGTGATATACCCTTTATCAATAAGAGCTTCCATATCTGAGATGGAGTTATGATCAATACTTGTTTTAATAGCATAATTATAAGGATCTTGGGCTAGTAATTCCTTATCAGGAAAGCAATTTGTAAAACTGGTATTAGTAGGTAATTGAAAAAACTGCAAGTATTTAGTAAGTGTGTCGGATTGCTTTAATAAAGTCTCGTTCACTTTATAATCATTAGAAATAGAATGATTAACGTCTAAGCCCTTATTTTTCAGTGTTTGGGCAATAATTTTAAATTCATTTGTTTTATAGGACCCTCTATCGAGCCCTTTTATTAAGGCTAAAAATGCCCTAGCATGTTTAGTATGCTCATAGTCCAATGGTATTTTATTAGCAATAGTATTAATATTAGTAATATCAGCTAGAAGTTCTTGGAAATTATAGCTATCTAGTTCTGATATTTGCAAAATAATCTGGTCGGCAGTAATTTGATATTTCCAGGTTGAAGTGTTTGTATTAAGCCCTTTATTCACAAGAATATTTATAGAGTTTGAATCGCCAGCATAAGGAAAGAAAATAGATAAATCATTTGTATCAATATAATTAATAGTAGTAGGATATGCCGTTAAAAAAGGGTCTATCATTTTTGCCCCATAGTAATCGTTATCTTTAATAAAATTTTCAAGGAATTGTCGATACAAGAAGCCTGTATCTTTACTAATGTAGCCTTTTTCTTGGAGAAAGGCTAGAGACACAGGGTCTTCTAAAGCGCTAATCACCACATTTATCATATAGGGCCTTGGATGATGGTCTTCGATAATATTTTCGTAGTGGCTAAAAATCTTTTTCAAAGGATATAGCTTAGAAAACAATTCTGTCCATTGTGTAAGTTGATTTAGGTCTTTTTCTCGAATAAAATGTGATAAAATATTAGAAACAAGGGCATATAACTCGAAAGGGACAATACCGTATTCCTCTGTCAAGCTTGTGAAGAAATCTGGATTATTAACTAAATGGGTAACAGCATAAGGAGATATAAGCTCATCATCCCTATAGAAGCTAACGTCATCATCAGCAAGTCTATCACGGATTTCATGAAGTTTAGCTATTTCTTCGGGATTGGCATTATATAAATTATAAAGATAGAGTTTATAAAAATCATTCTCACTACCATAAATATTTGTACTGTTTTTAATTTGATCATATAAAGAGATCGACTCATTGGATAGTTTACTATAAACCTCTCTACCATAAATAGTAATATATTGTCGTTCGTTGGAAAAGTAGTCTCTTGTTGTTTGTGAAGAGTTTTCAAGACTGGTATTGATAGAATTAGAGATGGGGGCTTTTGGAGGTGAGGAACAATAGCTCAAGAAAAAAATAAACACCACTGAAATTTGTCTTAGCATAATATCCCCCTATTTTCAACAATAAATATGCACAATAATCCCTTTATAACTTTTATGTAAGATTTTAATATATATCAGAGGCTCATCTCAAAGGGAAACCCCTCTTTTTAACCACTTAGAGCTCTATAAATACTATTGGAACATGAAAGACATAGTATCTTTTAAGGGGGTATTCTCGTTCTTATTCTATAAAGATGATTAGTGTCATTAATAAATCAAGGCTTCTTAAAAAGAATATTTTATTGTTTTGTAAAAGTATAAGTATTTTGTGCATTCGCTTGCGTTCCATTATAGTAAATGGTTTCCGTCAATGGGGAATAGATGGCATAGGTAATACCCCCACCCCCATCTATCATCCCCTTTACGGTGATAACTCCTATTGCTGCTACCTCTATAGCCTGAGGGGTATTTTTGATCATAAACACGCCTGTAATAGCCCCAATTTCATTAAATAATTGTACATAGTCTCCGTCTTCTGCTGCAAAATCCCAAACAAGTATAGATTGCTTATCTGCGGCACTGGTATGAGGAATGATAAAATCCCTACTTTGCAGTTGTTGATCTTTCCCTAATAAGCGTGTTCCTACTGGTAATTGAGTTGAGTACCCTTGTTGTAAAGCCGCTACAGCTTCTGCGGAAGTATCTACAGTTTCTGGTAAAAGAAATATAGTACCTATAAATCCCAAGAGCAGAGCTAAGGCACCATATTTAATAAATTTTTTATTTTTAATTTGTGTTTGTCCTTGTCCTTGTCCTTGTGGGATACTCCCTTCTTTTACTTGATAATTCTTAAAATCTTGTTGTTGATTAATGGGCTGTTGATTAGCCTGCTGTTGTTGATCATTTTGTTGCATTGTCGGACTCCCCTATATATAGTATTTTATGTTTTTTTAAGACGAAGGACATAATCATTCTCCCTATAATAAGCCATAGTAGAGCGAGGAATATATAGATATTATTTCCACCCCCTTGCACTTCATAAGCTTTCGTTAGGATAAAATAAGTGCTTGCAATAAGGGCTTGTAGAAACATCACTATAATATGGTAAGGTGTTAGCCAAGGGAATTTGTATAAAATTCTTTGTAAAGGGGTAATCACAAAAACCAATCCTATAACTATGAAAAAGAATAATTGATCAGTTATCATTTCTCCAGAGCTTTTTGTTATAATTCCATTTTCAAATAACTCTATAAGAGTACTAAAATCTGAGCTTATTACTATTATTTGCCCTAAACACAAAAATAAATGAAAAGGAAAATAGAGCACAGCGATCGCATTGTAGAATGTATCAATAGATTTATTAGGATGCATTATCGAACTCTCCTATATATAGTATTTTATGTTTTTTTAAGACGAAGGACATAATCCCTCTCCCTATAATAAACCACAGTAAGGCGAGGAATATATAGGTATTATTTCCACCCCCTAGCACTTCATAAGCTTTAACTAGAACATAATAAGTGCTAGCAATAAGGGCTTGTGAAAACATCACCATAATATGAAAAGGTGTTAGCCAAGGAAATTTGTATAAAATTCTTTTTAAAGGGGGAATTGCAAAAACCACTAGTATCAGCATGGTACAGATTAATAGACCAATCATCATATCTCCAGGGCCTCTTGCTATAATTCTACTTTTTAAAAACTCTATACTAGTACTAATATCGTAGCTTATTACCACTATTTGCATTAAAATCACTAATAAATGAAAAGGGAAATAGAGCACAGCTATCACATTGTAGAATGTATCACTAGATTTATCAGGATGCACTTATACCTCCTCTATATCTTCAGCGATAACATTAACTAAAGCTTCTGAAGATAAATCAGAGCCTTGGCTCAAACGATAAGCTTGGTTATTTACAGAGCGTTCAAATATATTTCTAATATAACGTCCATTACCAAACATTTCTTTTTGGACAGCTTTTTCTAGTATGCTTGTTAGTTTTATTTTTGCATCTTCATTTAAACTATAATGTTTACTGCTATAAACTAAATCTGCAATTTGTAATAATTCATCAACACTATAATCAGCAAATTCAATAATATTAGGAAATCTAGAATGTAGTCCTGGATTTGTTTGTAAAAATTCATCCATATTTTGATCGTAACCAGCTAAAATAACCACCAGTCTATCTCTATGATCATCCATCATTTTAACAAGAGTATCTATCGCCTCTCTCCCAAAATCGTTAGCTCCACCTTGAGCCAGAGAATAAGCCTCATCAATAAACAAAACCCCATCCATCGCTTCCATGACTTTTTCTTGAGTTTTCATTGCTGTTTGACCCACATAACCAGCGACGAGACCCGCCCTATCCGTTTCTACTAATTTATTACTAGAAATAATCCCAATATTATATAATATATCAGCCGCCGTTCTCGCCATCATTGTTTTACCCGTACCAGGGTTCCCTTTGAATATCATATGTAAACTCTGTGTCGTATCACTATGCAAGCCTTGTTCTTTTCGAGCTAGGTGGATTTTGAGACGAGCGTAAAGACTTCTCATATATCGTTTAACTTCATCTAATCCTATCACTTTAGTAAATATTTTCTCTAAGTCAAAACTATTCTCTTTAATTGGTTCCAGCCCTATGATATCTGTTGCTATAATTTTAATTAAATCAGTCGTTTCTTCTGATGTCACTATTCTAGCTGATTGGGTTCTAATTATTTCTTCTAACATATTACGTATCATACGAGCATTTCCAGAATTAGCATTCGATGTTTTATGTTTTTGACTAATAGCTTTTTTAAGAACTAGTATTGTTTCTTCGTCTATCGTAAATCCTTTTCCACGAATCATAAGCAAAGCAATATCGTATAATTCTTCTACAGAGTAATCTAGAAATTCTATATCAAGGGGGAATCTAGATTCTAGTCCTGAATTCGTTTTAAGGAAATCTTTCATTTCTTTTGTATAACCAGCCAAAATAACCACGATATTATCTTTATGGTCTTCTGTTAATTTCACCAATGTATCTATGCACTCTTTTCCCACACTATCATTACCTAGAGAGTACGCTTCATCAATAAACAGAACACCACCCAAAGCCTTTAAAAAGATATCTGTTGTTTTTTGAGCTGTTTGACCTACATATTCTGAAATCAAATCTGTTCTATCCACTTCTATTAATTGACCCTGTTTTAAGACTCCAATTTCTTTGAAAATATGAGCAGTAATACGGGCAATAGTCGTTTTACCCGTCCCTGGATTCCCAGAAAAAATCATATTCAGCGATTGGGTAGTATCTACTTTAATACCTTGTTCTTTTCTTCTTTTAGCAGCAAGTAAAAAATTATATTGCGTTTTTATCATTTCTTTAACGTTATTTAAACCAACAACATTGGCAAGAGCTTCTTCTATATTAAACCCTTTCGTTATTTTTAGTTTAAAATCTTCAAAAAGTAATAAATCCATCTCAGCTTTCATATTTTGATAGAGACGTTTCGATTGCTCCAAAATAGCCGCTTCTATGATATTTCTAACAAGTCTACCATTCCCACTATCATTTTTACCTGGAATTTGCCTTTGTTCAAAAAGCTCCAATAAGGGTTGTAAGGCAAGATCGTCTATTCTATATCCTTTACCATTGGCTATAATTTTAGATATTTTGAGCATTTCCCCTGGCGTATAATCAATAAAATCCACTATATTAGGAAAACGAGATTTAAGGCCACTATTAACTTCTAAAAAATCACCCATTTCTTTTTGATAGCCAGCTAAAACAACAATAAGATTGTCTCGATGATCTTCCATTGCCTTAACAATAGTATCCACAGCTTCTAAACCAAAAACATCATGTTTATCCCTACATAGAGCGTAAGCCTCATCGATAAAGAGCACTCCCCCCAAGGCAGAATTGACTATTTGTGCTGTTTTTTGAGCTGTCTCTCCTACATATTGCCCGACCAAATCCCCTCTTGTTACTTCTATTAGTTGACCTTTATTTAGTACTTTAATCTCTTTGAGGTATTTTGCTAAGAGACGAGCGATTGTTGTTTTACCTGTCCCTGGATTTCCTGTAAAAATCATATGCTTTGAAATAGTACCCGCTTTGAAACCAGCACTTTCTCTCCTTTTTTGGACATATAAATTTTGCTCTAAAGATAAAATGTATTTTTTAACAGATTCTAAGCCCACAATTCTATCTAATTCTACCTTGACCTCTTCTATGGCTTTGTCATTATTTTTCACATCTAAGAGAGATAAATCAAGTTTACTCGATAAGTCAATGGGGGACATTGTCGTATCATCCATTCTACTAAGTAATATTTTTTGATCTGAAAAATCAAGCTTAAGATATTCTTGATGCTTTAAAATGTTATCAAATTTCATATCTCCAAGCTTATCAAAAACCTCTTCCATTAAGAAATAATTCACTACATCAAATCCAATACTTGGAGAATATTTTAGAGAAAACCAATTAATAAAATCTTCCGTATACCCAAATTGATATCCCAATTGTTTCATTGTTTTTTGATTAAATGCATCTAAAAATGTATTTGTAATTTCTTTTCTTTCTTTTTCTGTGTATTCTTCCATAACAATAAAGTCTTTAACTTTATCGTTGAATTCGTCACTAAACAAAGATCTTATTGTTTTCTGTTCCCCAGAACACATAAAAATAAAATAACGACCATTAACAGACAGTTTTTCTACACGTTGAGCTAAAGGGATATTGTCTTGTTTTACTAGTTCCTGATCTTCTGTTATTCCATACATACCATTTAATTTATAATAGTTAGTAAGAGCAAATTCTTCCAGTACTCCTCGAATCAATGCTGAAGATTGTTCAATATTTAGAAAACGTATCGTATTACTTTGGGTGGTAAGCATAGGGAGCAAGTCTACTAAAAATCTTTCAAAATCACTCTCAAAATTATACTTCGCTAAATCAATCGTATGCATAATCAGTGATTTTTTTTCTATGTTTAGTTTATTAAAAACATAGTCTAAAAGCATATCTCGACCTGTACCCAAAGGGCCTGATATAAATATAGCATTTTGAAATTCACTTTTGTCAAGCCCTTTTATAATAGGTCTTTTAAAAGCTTTTACCAATAATTCTTTATTTTTCATCTGACCTATCAATCCGTCTGAATCTTGTACAGATGTGTTTGATTGATATGATGAAGGCTTGGTATTTGGCAAAGAATTTTTAGTAGGAGCATTGTATTGAACAGGAGAATTTTGTGTTGAAGGTAATTTACGTATAAACCCATATTTTTTTATGGATTCTATAATTTGAATCTCTGGAAATAAAAACTCCCACATCCCAAACCCCCTAATTATGAATTGATTATTATATATACAGTTGTCTATCTAAATATTGTATACTATTATTGATAATTATTCAAATAATTATCAATATAGCTCCACTTATAGAGAACATGCAAACCATCTAAACCCATAACTTGCTGACTTGGTTTACAGAATTCAACTTTAGAACCAATACTAGCTTTATGTTTAGGATTTCACTCATTTTCTCGTACATTTACCAACCATACATTCCACAAGCTCTGAAGCATCAATTAAGTTATCTCTTATGATGTTTTTCAATCTGTTGCTCATTCCATTCATCCCCCCCTGTTATCCCCAAATAAGCCCCTGTTCTTTAAAATTAATTCCCTGATACCTCGATTTAAATTCCCTGTTAATTTTCATCTATTTTTGAACGATGTATTGATTATTTCAACTACAGGAGCATTTTCCACTCTTTTAAAAACAACAAAATCCCTGTATTTTTCCCTGTTAACGGGAATTTCATACCTAAAATACAGGGAATTATAGGTATAATTTACCATCCTGTGCTTGAGAATAGTTCGCTGATGACTGGGCAATCCGAACAATACAAAAAGCTAAGTCTATAAAAAATAAGACTTAGCTTTTTTGATTTTTATGCTGTACCACAAGAACATCTTATGTACAGTTTTATCAATTTTGACATCCATGTGCTTAGGACGTGAATTATGATATTTTGTCAATAGCTCATTGTCATTCTCTAGTAAATAATATATAATAAGATACGACGATTTAATATATTTAACGGAG
>CAMQVI010000053.1 GCA_947038195.1 uncultured Brevinema sp. | reverse complement strand
ATCATGCTCTCCTTTAGCAGTACCATCAAGAAAACGAGCATATTCTACTACTTCTATAGAGGCATCAATTCCTACTTCACGAAGGTTGGCTTGTATAACTTCTAGGATTTTTTGTCTATAGCCTTCTAAAGTCCACATAGAAACTTTTATACCTACAGGCACACCAGCTTCTGCTAATAGCGCTTTAGATTTTTCTATATCTCTTTTTCGAAGATTGAGTCCATCATAGTGCCCTGTAACAGATTTGTAAATAATAGAATCTGCCACAGAACCTGCACCGAACAATACAGAATTAATAATACCCTCTCTATCTATTGCATAATATACTGCTTCTCTCACTCTTTGATCTTGCCAAATAGGATTTCCACTTTTAAGATTAAAGCCTAAATATTCTGTACGAGCAATAGGGTTTTCTATTAATTGAAAATCGGGGTTTTCTCTAATCCTATCCCTATCTACATCACCAATATCATAAGCAATATCCACATCCCCCGTTTCAAGAGCAATAGTACGAGCAGATTCTTCTGGGATTACTCTAAATTCCACATTAAGGACTTTAGGTAACTCTCCCCAATATTCTGGATTTGCTTCTAGGAGGATATTTTGTCCTCTGTTCCATGTTTTTAGTTTGTAAGGCCCTGTTCCCACAGGCATTTGGTCTATATTTTCTCCTAATTCTTCTACAGCTTTTTTATTAAATATTGCCATAGCTGAATGGGCTAAATGGGATATAATAGGCGCAAAAGGTGCTTTTAGAATGAGATTTACCGTATGGGCATCTATAATATCAACATTTTTAATAGCCCCAGCAATATGTTCTATTTCTGGAGATTGAAGCATCCTTTCTACGCTAAACTTCACATCTTCAGCTGTGAACATTTCTCTATTATGGAAAAGAACATTTTTTCTGAGTTTTAGCTGTACAACTGTAGGGGATAAAAACTCCCAAGAAGTCGCCAAAGCTGGGTGAAAATCACCTTGTAAATCTTTATCAATCAATCTATCATAAATATTTACTGTTACCCTTGAAGAGCCATAATCATTAGAACCATAAGGGTCTAATGTAACAGCCTCGGCTGGAACCCCTACGATAAGGGTGTTTTTAGGGGCATTATTTTTGGGTGTACAACTACTCGTAATTAGTACTAACAAAGCTATAATAACTATTTTCATAAATTTACTCCTTGAAATTTCACATAGTTTAATTTATGTGCAGCAGCAGGGTCAAACTTAAATTCTTTTATGTGTTTAGCGACTCCTACATTAAATACTTTATAATAAAGAGGTACAAAAGGACGTTCTTCATATATAGTTTCTTGTATCGTTTTATATAAAGCATTTCGAGCTTTCGGATTTGGCTCCGCTCTTGCTTGGTCTAATAATTTATCTACCATAGGATTGGAGTAGAAAGATCTATTTCCAGATCCACCAAAAGCATCCGTGTGAATGAGATTATAAATACCATTATCAGCGTCGCCTGTCACTGTGGTCCACCCTAAGATGAACATATCATGCTCTCCCTTAGCTGTACCATCAAGAAAACGAGCATATTCATAAACTTCTATCTTCCCATCAAGACCAATTTCTCTAAGATTAGCTTGGACTATTTCCATTATTTTTTGTCTATAACCTTCTGTAGTCCACATAGAAATGGTGGTACCTTCTGGGATTCCAGCCTCTGCGAGAAGGGTTTTAGCTTTTTCTATATCTCTTTTTCGAGGAATAAGCCCATCATAATGTCCAACAACAGACTCAGAAATAATAGACTCTGCTAGAGTGCCAGCCCCAAAAAGAACGGAATTTATAATACCTTCTTTATCTATTGCATAATCTATCGCTTCTCTTACTCTCTTGTCTTTCCATATAGGGTTCTTACCTTTATTGATATTAAATCCTATATACTCTACACGAGCAATAGGGCGTTCTATTAATTTAAGATTAGAATTTTCTAGTACTCTATCTCTATCCACATCCCCAATATCATAAGCTATGTCAAGATCTCCTGTTTCTAAAGCAATAGTACGAGCTGAATCTTCAGGAATTATTCTGAATTCAACTTCTTTGGCATCAGGAGCTTCCCCATAATAGTTAGGAGCGACTTCTAAGATCATATTTTGACCTCTATTCCATGTTTTTAACATATAGGGGCCTGTGCCTATAGGGGTTTGACTGATATCACCTTTAGCACCTTCTACAGCTTCTTTGCTCAGAATAGCCATAGAAGGATGGGCAAAATGAGAAAAAATAGGAGCAAAAGGTTTTTTAAGAATAATATTTACAGTGTGAGAATCTACAATCTCTACCTTATTAATAGGATTAACGATATGTTGGATAGCTGGTGAAGATAACATCCGCTCTATACTGAATTTCACATCTTCTGCCTCAAAAGTATCGCCATTATGAAAAACAACATTAGTTCGTAAGCTAACTTGTACCACAGTGGGGGAGATAAGACTCCATGTTGTGGCAAGGTCAGAAACATAGCTTCCATCGGTATCTATATCTAACAATCTACTAAAGATATTAACTGTAGCTCTAGCTGTGGCCGTATCATTAGATGCGTAAGGGTCTAGAGTAACAGCTTCTGCCCCTACCCCAACTATGATTTTTTCTTTTGATACTGTATTTTCCATAGCACAGGTACTAGTTATCATTAAGAGTAAACTCAGGATTGTATTTTTCATATACCCCTCCTAATTAGTTATTTATAGTATATAAAAATATCCCACATTTTAGAATGTGGGATATTTCTTTTTTTTTATCTTCTAAAGATTAGAAAGAAACATATTGTAACTTATGAGCATCAGCTAAATCAAATTTGAATTCTTTGACTCTTTTTGATGCGCCCACATTAGATAGCTTATAGTATATCGGAATAAAAGGAATATCCGCATACAAGGTTTCTTGTATGGTTTTATACATATTATCACGTTTTACAGGATCAATTTCTACACGAGCCTCTTCTAGTAAACGATCCATTTCGGGATTGGAATAGAAAGATCTATTACCAGCTCCACCAAAGGCATCTGTATGAATGAGATTGTAAATACCATAATCAGCATCTCCTGTTACGGTAGTCCAGCCTAAGATGAACATATCATGTTCTCCTTTACCTGTACCATCAAGGAATCGTCCCCACTCGTAAACTTCAATAGTACTATCAATACCTACTTCACGAAGGTTTTCCTGCACAATTTCCATCATTTTTTGTCTATAACCTTCTGTAGTCCACATAGAAACTTTAGTGCCTTTTGGTATTCCAGCTTCAGCAAGAAGTTTTTTAGCTTTTTCGATATCTCTCACTCTAGGGGTAAGTCCATCATAATGCCCAATTACCGTTTTAAAGATAACAGAATCAGCAGGTGTTCCAGCACCAAAAAGAACGGAATCAATAATACCCTGAACATCTATCGCACTAGCGATAGCTTCACGAACTCTTACATCTTTCCACATAGGGTTTTTACCTTTTTCAATATTGAATCCTAAGTATTCAATACGAGCAATAGGTTTTTCGATTAGTTGAAGATCAGGACTATCTATTACTCTTTCTCTATCTACTTCACCAACATCATAAGCAACATCTATATCACCTGTTTCTAAAGCAATAGTACGAGCAGTAGCTTCTGGAATTACTCTCATTTCAATATTAGCAATACTAGGAGTTCCTCCCCAATATTCAGGGAAAGTTTCTAAAAGAATATTTTGACCTCTATTCCAAGCCTTTAGTTTATAAGGACCTGTTCCTACAGGCATTTGATCAATATTGTCTCCCGCTTCCACGGCAGCCTTTTCATTAAGAATAGACATAGCAGAGTGCGCTAAGTGAGATAAAATAGGAGCGAAAGGAGCTTTTAGGATAATATTGACCGTATAAGGATCAATGATTTCTACTCTATCCATAGGACTAGCAATATGCTCAATCTCTGGGGAGTTAAGCATTCTTTCTACACTATATTTCACATCTTCAGCTGTAAAAGGCTCTCCGTTATGAAAAACAACATTAGAACGTAAGCTGAGTTTCAATACGGTAGGAGACACTTGTTCCCAAGATGTAGCAAGAGATGGGATAATATTCCCCTCTTCATCTTTTTCTAAAAGTCTATCAAATATGTTCACATTAGCACGAGAAGATGCAACATCATTAGACCCATAGGGGAATAGAGTCACTGGCTCTACACCAATCCCTATTTTTAAAGTATCAGTAGGTGCCTCTGCTGCCTGTCCACAAGATAGAATAAACATAAACACAACCCACAAAGATAACGTTTTACGAAACATTATAACCTCCTTAATTTAACCACGACTGCCCGAAAAACAGACAATTCATTGATTAGGTATATTAAATACTCATAATTATACCGTATTTAATCAAATATGTCAACTATTTAAAATAAAAAACACCTACTCTATTTTAGAGTAGGTGTTTTTTATTTTAAATTATATTTTACCAATCGTCTGCTATATCATCAGAATCAACTGTTTCAGGAACCAGATTAACACCAGCTGTTAAATAATCAAAATAGACATAATAAGGTTCTGAGGTAGCAATATCTTCTGCTACAAAAGATATGTGAAAGCCTAGAAATTCTAAGCCTTTAGCGGTATAGATAGGATCATACTGAACAACAGGGGCTCCTACGGAAAATATTACATTTTTCCAACCTCTAAATCTCATATCTCCACCAGAAATATTTAATCTATTACCATAAATATCTCTCACTTTGACAAAAATGCTATGTCTTTTATCACGACCAGAAACCCACATGGAGAAATTTCTAACAATATTACGGATATACATAGGGAAAGGTCTATCAATACTCATCCAACCATAATTACGACGGAAAAAGATTGTTTTCACACCTAAAACCGTTTTATTTTCATCGGAAGCGATTTCTTCAGGAGAACCATCTCTATAAAGTATTCTAGATACCCCAAAATCAATAGGGATACTAGATAGCCATCCTTGAGGAATTTCAAAGTTTTCTAAAAGGATAGTGGTAATCTTTTCATCTGCTACAAAAGGGGCACCTGCCATTCCTTCAGCCTGAGCATCCGTATCTACAATAGGAAGGTTAGCTGTATCTGCAGGGGGTGCATCGGGAGCAATTGTTTCTTCTTGTGCAAATGTAACATTTGCAACAAATAAAGCTAATAGTAAAATTGAATATTTTTTATTTTTCATACTAATCTCCTATATTTTACCAAAGCTGTCTTTCTAAGGACTTACCATTGTAAATCTCAGTAGATACCATAGTAACGTGTTGTAATAAGTCAAAATATACATAAAGCTGGTCTACTTTTTCACTAGGGAAACTCCAAAGTTTGAACATTTCGAAAGTTAGAGATTGAAAAGCTGGGAGGCGTTTTCTACCTTGAAGTATATTTGGGGTAATCCCTATTCTTTTATATTTCCACCCGACAAACATTAAGTCTCCAAGAGGTAATCTATATTGATATCCTAAGTAGTCACGAACGTAGGCTTCTACCCACCATCCATAATAACCACCCCATACCCATACAGAAAGATCTTGAGCAATACCTGTAAATGGAATACGGAAAGGTGTACTCTCAACATTAAGATCTGGAGCATTTTCTACGGCTCCTAAAGTAGGAGGCGCTAATTGAGTAGATTCTTCAGCCTCTACGATAGTAACAGGCTCTCCAGCAACAGGTGCTCCACCAGCGGCAGGATCTACTGCGGCTGCAGCTCCACCAGCAGCAATGCGTGGGTGTAATTCAATCCAGTTGTACCCAAGCTGAGTAAATTGGGCTTTTACGCCTAAAACAAATTTCTGAGGTCCAGCAACGATAGTACCAATACCATCAGGTCTGCCTTCTAAATAACGTACACCAGCACGTTCTGGGTCATAATTTGCCCCTGTGGGAGCTGGTGCTTCTCCAGCTTCTCCTGCAGCAGCTGCTGGATCAACTACAGCCGCGCCTTCAACCGTTGCTTGTACCACAGAATCAGAAAACCTAGGTTGCCATATTAGAGATTTTGCAGCATCATAACCATCGCCAAAATCTGATAAAGTAATACTTTGAAACACAAAGCCTTTATCTCCTGTTTGTTGTCCATATAAAGGTACAACTAAAAATCCCAATATAGTATAAAAAATTATACTGTGAAGATTCACCCTTTTCATAATCAGGAACTCCTTCTAAACAAAAATTATTATTACGAATATAATACCAAAAATAGAGTAAAAAACTCTATTACTTTTTATCTTAACAGATATTCTAGTTTTTCGCAATATCTTTTTTGTATTTATTTTTAATAATATCGGATTTTAACAAGAAATACTTACCTTTTTGATAACTATTTCTTTATTTTATAGAATCCTTAAGGTCCATTCTCTATGATTCCCACCCCAAAAACGTCCATCTTGGGATAAAATCTGACCATTTGAATTCTTATAGTAATATTCCACGTAGATATTATAATTACCTCGTCTCACATACGTGCCATTAGAACGTTTCCCATTCCAATAACGAGTAAATTGTGCTTGTCCATAAACCGGCTCTAAATTCTTCACAAAGCCAATTAAAGTATTATCATTTCTTACTAACTTACTATAAGTAGGTATAGCATAGAGATAAATATCTACACTGGCAGTATTATCACGAGGAAAAACTGCTGTAGTAATTTTTTCTGCTCTATTTCGTTTTACGACTATACCAGAGACATCTCCCCCTATTTTAATATAGGTGTCTTGTTGAATGACATTGGGATCTCTTCCTGTTGTTCTAATGGTTTTAGGTATTATTTGTGATTTAACAGTAGTATCAGCAACAATATAAGCTCCTGTATCTTTAGGAACCATTCTTAAATCTGTCTCTTCTACTCTTTCAAGGGGCATCATTTTTTCTTCTACCATAGCTGTCTCTTCTATTACAGGAAATACAGGTGCTGGTACTACCTCTGTCAATTCAACAGCATTGGTAATATCTAGCTCAGTCATATCTAAATTTTCTATCAACGACGCTGTGATCTCATTAATGGCTTCTTCATTGTCATCACGACAAGTCACAATCCCTAGCATCATCACTAGTATCAATAATAATTTTGAAAAAATCTGCATAATAGTCTCTCTTTAATCTTTATATCTCGTTAAAATAAGCTTAGCGGTTTTAAAGATATGATTTATCTTATCTTTATCGTACATTTATAGCTAGAATTGAAGTGTTTAATAAATTATTTCCTATTGTCTTTTATTTTTTTTCAAAATATGCTACAATTAATATCAAATATATATTAATACTCTACCTACTAAGAAAGGACGCTTTATGAAAAGTCTTAAAATACTTCTAGCTACTCAAAATAAACATAAAATCGCCGAAATCCAAGCTATTTTACCAGAAATCACTTTTACTATCCCTGAAAAATGTTTGGATATTCCAGAGGGATCTGTTTCTTACATTGAAAATGCTCTTCTAAAAGCTACAAGATGGCAAAAAGAATACCCCAATCATTATATTTTAGCCGATGATTCTGGGCTAGAGGTTGAAGTGTTGGGGAATGCTCCTGGGGTCATTTCTGCTGAGTGGGCTGGGAAAGACGCCACCAATCAAGAACATATTGATAAAGTAATGACTGCTCTAGAAAATGAGCCTAATAGAAAGGCTAAGTTTGTAGCTTATATCGTGCTACTGGCTCCAACAAATTCCTCTATAGGAGAGCCTATAAGTAATATATTTTTCTCTCGTGGAGAATCTCTAGGGCGTATTGCTCCTACCCAATCTCGGGCAGAGGGCTTTGGCTATGATCCAATTTTCCTAGCTCAAGAGCTTGATTATACTTGCACTTTGGCTGATCTTAGTTCAGAACAAAAAAATAGTATCTCTCATCGCTACCATGCTCTTATAGGTATTAGAGACTATCTCCTCTATTTAATAGGAAACAAAAATGGATAATTTAAAAAGAATAATAAGACAATACTTCACCGATGAGCACATTCTTCCTATAGAAACTCAAGAAGAACACTCTCAAACATTGCCTATTGTTGAAGAAGAAGAAGAAGAAGAAAGTAAAGCTCCACCTAGCCCTTCTTCCACAACACCCCCTATAATATCAGAAAATAAAAAAGAAGAGTCCCCCATGCCAAAAAAAACAGAAACATCTAATTTTATCATCCCTATTCCCACAGATCCAGCCCTACTAGCCTTATATAATGAGTGTAAGACTTGTAAAGCTTGTGAGCTGTGCGATTCAGCTTTGAATCTTGTCTTTGGTGATGGTAATCCCCAAGCTGACATTATGCTCATAGGGGAAGCCCCCGGCGCCGATGAAGACGAACAAGGTCGTCCTTTTGTAGGGCGAGCAGGTACGCTCCTCGTCAAGATCCTCAATAAGTACGGTGTACAAAGGGAAGATATTTTTATTGCTAATATCTTGAAACATAGACCTCCCAACAATAGAAACCCTCTGACTGCCGAGATTGCAGCTTGCACTCCTTTTTTACGAAAACAAATAGACATCATCAAACCTAAGCTCCTTATAACTTTAGGTAATTTCTCCTCCCAGTATATCCTTGAAACTAAAGTCGGTATCACCCAAATCCGTGGCTCTATACAAGAGTCTTCTTATGGTATGGTAATGCCTAGTCTTCACCCTTCTGCTATTATTCGTGGTGCCTACCCCGTAGCTTTATTAGAAGGGGATCTCGTTAAAGCTCTTCAATATGTAGGCTATGACGTTACTATAGAGGAATAGAAATGCAAGAATCTTGGCTATTAGCAGAAGTCGTCTTAAATGTCCCCCTCCACAGCACTTTTTACTATATTATTCCTAAAGAATTTCAAGATAAAGAACTCCTACATCGCAGGGTACAAGTACACTTTGGGCGGAGAGAAGATACTGCTTTTGTTATGGCTATTGTAAAAGAAGAAGATGCTACTGTAGACTTTCGAAATCTCAAATCTGTTAAAGAAATTGAAGCTATTATTGATGAGGAAGCTATTTTCACCCCTGATCTCGTAAGTTTAGGGCGTACTGTGGCTGAATACTACCACGCTCCTATTGGAGAGGTGGTTTTTACGATGCTTCCCCCTGTGAAAGAGGCTAAACCCTTCAAAAACCCTTACATTTCTCACACAGGAACATTCACCCCGAACGAGGAACAGGAGCTTGCCTTTGACTCTATGCGAGAATATGTAGGGACAAATGCAAGCTTTTTACTACAGGGCGTTACTGGTAGTGGCAAGACAGAAGTCTATAAACTCCTCGCTAGGGAATGTATTAAACAAGGGAAAGGTGGGATTATTTTGGTTCCAGAGATAGCTCTTACCGATCAAACTCTACGCCGATTTTCTGAAGAATTCGGGGCGAATATTGCTTTATTTCATAGTAAGTTAAGTCCTGCCGAGAGGTCTAGCGAGTGGTATAGAGTACTGAGAGGCGAGGCTCACCTTGTGATAGGCCCTAGGAGTGCTATTTTTGCTCCTGTGAAAGATTTGGGACTGATTATTATGGATGAAGAGCATGATCCTTCCTATAAAGCTATGGACTCACCTCGCTATCACGCTAGGGGCGTGGCTTTTATGCGTTCTAAAAAAGAAAATGCTCTTCTTGTTTTTGGCTCGGCTACGCCTAGTATAGAAAGTCGTTACGCTGTGGATCAAGGTATCATAAAGCGTGTCGTCCTCACCAGTCGATACAACGATACTCCCTTGCCTAAGGTGGATATCATTGACTTGAAAGAAGGGAATTCTGGGAATAATTTTATCTCTGAGCAGTTGTTTAAAAAGCTCGTGGAGACCCTAAATAACAAGAAACAGAGCTTGATTTTTTTGAATAGAAGGGGATTTTCTCCTAGTTTGCTTTGTAAAGATTGTGGATTTTATTTTAAGTGTCCCCACTGCGACATAGGTATGACCTGGCATAAGGGCGAGGGCTTGGTGAAGTGTCGCTATTGTGAATTTGAAGATAGAGCACCCCATGATTGTCCTAACTGTGGGGGTTTGGAGATAAAAGATATAGGGCATGGGACTGAAAAGCTGGAAGAGAGCTTACAAAACCTCTTACCATCTGCCCGCGTGTTGAGGTTAGACCTAGATACAGCCAAACAAAAAAATGGTTCTAACAAAATTCTTAAAGCGATGGCGAATCACGAGGCCGATATCCTTGTTGGGACACAAATGATAGCCAAGGGGCATGATATAGCCAACATATCTCTCGTGGGGGCTTTGTTTCCTGAGATAATGCTTTCCTTGCCTGATTTTAGAGCTTCTGAACGGACTTTTTCTTTATTGTCGCAAGCAATCGGTAGGGCTGGAAGGCGTGACACACAAGGGTCTGCCATGATACAAACCTATCTCGCTGATCATTTCGCCGTTCAATTAGCTACCACTCAAGATTATGAGCAGTTTTATAAAGAGGAGCTGGCGATAAGAAAGGACTTTAATTATCCGCCTTTCGTGAGAATGGGGCGTATCGTTTTCCGTTCAAGTGATGATAATACCTTGACTCAACTCAATTACGAACTCAAAAAAGCTCTCAAAAAACAAAAGGATACTTTTAAAGAACATGAGCTAGAAGTTTTGGGCCCTTCGCCTTGTCCTATAGAGAGAATTAATAATAATTATCGCTATCATATTTTGATGAAAGCTAGGAACCACCAGTCTATGCTGAGGGTGATTAAATATATTTATGCCCTTTATAAAAAACATCCCCTTCACGATAAAATCAAAATAGAGATAGATGTAGATCCTACTCAAATCCTGTAAATAGCTACCTCAATAGGCTTCGCATTCGTAAATTTTAAATTTTTTCAAATTTTTCTAAATCTTCCCCAAAAATTTCAAATTTTGGCTCTATTTTATGAGCGTCTCAAAAAAGGCTCATAAATTATGACTCTTTTTGGATTTTTTTTAAAATAGTCATTATTTCTCAGATTATTAAAGCAGGGGGGTCAATAAAATGAGCTTTTTACTCATTAAAATGAGTGTTTTTTTTAAAATAGTCACTTTTTTTTCCACAGGGTGCTTCGCTAGGATTTTCAGGATTTTTTTGATATTATGAGATTTTTAGATTTTAGATATTTTGAAGTGTCTATTTTTTATTTTTATTGAATTTTTATTTAGTAAGAGATTTCTTGGTGTCTATTTTCTTTTTTAAGATATTTTTGTAGACTGAATCATTTTTTTTGATTTTTGAATTATTATGAGATTTTTGGAGTGTCTATTTTCTTTTTTAAGATGATTTTTATATAAAAGAGATTTCGTGGTGTTTATCTCTTTTTCTAGCTATTTTTGATATAAAAGAGATTTCTCGGCGTCTATTTTCTTTTATTACCGTAAAGGTGCTGTGCTAGGGGGCACACTGACTACTTCGCTACCCCTAGCTAAAGCACCCTTCGGGTAAAGACCCCCGTCACTCAGGGGACTGCTCGTCCTCTAGCGTAGCAACCCCCACGATGTAGATATTTTGAGGCGAATCAAAACCCTTTTATGGAATCGAGTTAGGGGACTGCTCGTCCTCTAGCGTAGCAACCCCCACGATGGATATTTTTTAGATATTTTTATTTATGCTACGGTTTATAGATTTTTAGAAATTGGAGTGGGTAGCGTAGCATGCCGACACAATCTCCTCTGTTGAGATGATTTTGTAGCTACGGCTTTTCGCCTCATAAAATTGGGCCCACAGGGGTGCTCCGCGAGGGAGAATTAATATGGATATCACTAACTTTGTAATCAGTAATGTTGTGGTGACTAATTTTACTAATATTACTAATACTGTTACTAATGAATTAACAAACATTAGAATACCTACAGATTGGAATGTACTATTTGTTACAATCTGTGGTGTTCTTGTAATATTTGCTAGTGCTAGGTTTATGTGGAAGTCTGTTGATGAAATGAAAAAACAATATATTCAAAATGAGAAAAACAAACAACAAGAACAAGATTTTCAAATTTACTTTCAAATACTTCAACCACTATTTCAACGATTTAATGATACTGTAGCTAAACATTGGGGAGAAGATAAAAATTATAGATCTGCAACAAGTATTATTTCTATACCTACAGATTTTGACTATCATACTATGGTTATGGGCGTGTCTTCTATCTATAGTAGTATAAAAGATACATTGTCAATATTACATGTTCCTGAAGATTCTTTTGAGGATATTAATACATTTTTATCTAATATGGAATTTATAGCTTGTTTTACTAGTGGAATGCCTTCTTATAATACTAATATTAGAGATTTAGATGATCAGTTAAAAAATTATTATATGATTATAGTGTTTAGTTCTCCTAAAATTTTTGATTACATGTTTCAGATTATAGGTCTATATTATTTAGAAAAAACTCTTCCCCAAGATGATAAATATAATATAATATTTATGGTAGAAGACTCAGAAAATCATAAAAAATCTTGGGAAGATAAATGTAATAAATTACACCGACAAGAACAAGAAAGAAACAGAATATTGAGCGATAAAAAGAACTCTAAACTATAGGGGGATTTTTCGATTCGCCCTCGCGTAGCTGATAGTGAAAGTAATAGCAGAAAAGATTAGCACCCAGAAATCTCTCTTATATCAAAGTCAATGATAGCAAAAGCTATTGACAAAAAATTATCTCTACATTATAATATAAATGCTTAAATTTCTAGTAGACTGAAAATTGTCTGCTTTATATTTTTATCTCATGCTTTTACTATAAAAGTAAGAGGTTATCTTTGATAATTTCTTTTTTATAGTAAAAGCATGTATTTTGATTTTCAAGATATGTCTGATTTGTCTAAAAAAAACGAAAGGCACACTATTGTTATTTTCTTCTAGTTCTTATACTAAAGAAAGAAGTTTCTATGCTCCTTACTCATCGTCAAAAGCTGCAATTGTAAATTTTTCCCAAGCTTTAGCAGAATCTGCTTTAGAACGAGTGAGATATTGAGCTGATGTACCTCTCATGATATTGCCAGCACCGATAACAACGCCTAATTGAGCGCCTGTGTGGTGAGCTTGCTTGAGATCTTTAGCAAGGGAGAGTAGGGCATCATGATCGAGTCCAGACCCTTGAGCACCGCCTAGCATTTCGCCACTGGCTTTGATGAGAATTCTTTTTAACATATCTTCCTCTATAGTATTCATATGATATTTTGCGTATACTAATTTATAGTGGATTTAGTATAATATATTTCATGCATTTAGTCAACGCTATATAGAAAATACACCACCTAAGGGTATATTTTTTTTATACTTGCTAAATATAAATATTTATAATATAATAATGATGAATTAACTTTAAGAAAAGAGAGGAAACATATGAGTTTTACATCCACATTATTTTTACACAAATTTTTACCAATACTATTTTTTATTTACTTCTCTACAGTGTTTTTATTGAAAAATAAAACTATCACA
>CAMQVI010000052.1 GCA_947038195.1 uncultured Brevinema sp. | reverse complement strand
GAACAAGATATATTTTTGATAACGGATTAACTCTTGGATTTAGTCATCGTTTGGATTTTGCTTTTGGTGGAGAACTTACAGGGTTTAAAGACCAAACATCAAATGATGATTACACCTATAGACCTAAAGGGAGTCTTTTAGGATCTGGTGATACACAATTAAATTATATGGCATACAATCTAACTTTTAGTTTAGGCTATGTATTCGGCAAATAATAATTTTTACAATCAAAAAAGCCCCTCTATTATGGAGGGGCTTTTTTGATTGTTTTTCAGAGCCTCCATATAACTTTAAGAATCTCCTACACCCACCCCAGTACCTTTCTTAGATTTTCAATACTTGCTAAATATAGAAATATATAGTAAAATATGATTTGTAAACTGTCGTTAAATTTTCTCCATAAATAAAGAAGGTACTGTGAAAGAACTACACATAGACTCCATTATCCAAACAACGGCTCATCTTTGTATACAAGCTAATTTGCACCTCAATAAAGATGTTGTAGATGCTCTCCAATCTGCTCAAAAAACAGAAACATCAGAACTCGCTAAAAATATTATTACTCTTATGTTAGAAAACGCTACAATTGCTAAAGAAAAGTCTATGCCCATCTGTCAAGACACAGGGATGACCGTTATATTTATAGAATTAGGTCAAGACCTCCATATCGTAGGAGGAGATTTATCTCAAGCTATCAATCAAGGGGTAGCTCTTGGTTATGAAAAAGGATATCTCCGAAAATCTGTTGTAGCAGACCCTATTGATAGAGTTAATACCAATGATAATACCCCTGCGGTTATTCATTATAATATTGTCCCTGGCGAAAATCTTAAAATCACCGTCGCCCCCAAAGGATTCGGTAGTGAGAATAAAAGTACCCTTAAAATGTTAAAACCATCGGACGGATTGGAAGGTATTAAAAAATTTGTTATTGATTCTGTTTTATTTGCTGGCTCTAACCCCTGTCCTCCTATTATTGTAGGCATAGGTATAGGTGGTACTATGGAAAAAGCAGCTCTACTCTCTAAAGAAGCTCTTGTAAGAGATATTGGTAGTAAAAATCCTACGCCTTTCTGGGCTTCCTTAGAAGACGAATTTATGGATATAATCAACCAACAAAATATAGGTCCAGCAGGATTCGGAGGGCTTACTTCTGCTATTGGAGTTCATATAGCCACCTATCCCACCCATATAGCAGGACTTCCCGTAGCTGTAAACATAGGATGCCATGTTAATAGACATACTACAAGTGTTTTATAATGATGGATAAAAAAATACTAACTACCCCTCTCAGCCTAGAGGATAGAGCATCTCTAAAAGCAGGGGAGCTCATTTATTTATCAGGAACTATTTATACAGGTAGAGATGCCACCCATAAAAGATTAGTGCAAATGCTAGACGAAGGACAAGATATGCCCTTTGATTTTACAGGACAAGTTATCTTCTACGCAGGACCTTCCCCCACAAAACCTGGTGATGTTACTGGATCTATTGGTCCCACTACCTCAGAAAGAATGGATGCTTATAGCCCTAGATTAATGGAACAAGGGCTCCTCGTTATGATAGGCAAAGGACTAAGGACAGCACCTGTAATCGAGGCTATTAAAAAGCACCAAGGTCTTTATTTAGCTGCGATAGGTGGGACAGCCGCCTCCCTCGCTCAATGTATATTATCATCGGAGATTGTCGCTTTTGAGGATTTGGGAACAGAAGCTATTAGAAAATTAGAAGTAAAAGAAATGCCCCTCATTGTGGCTGTAGATAGCACAGGGTCAGGTGTTTACTTTGGACATGAAAATATAGTATAATAAATTTAGGGGGATTGTATGTTTGAATATCAATTTAATATGTCAGAAACACTTGCTATAGGAGTAGTTTTATTATTTATAGGGCAATTTATTAAAAGTAAAATTTCTCTTTTAGAAAAATATTTTATCCCAGCACCTGTTATTGGTGGGTTTCTCTTTTCTCTTGTTACTTTATTCGGATATACGAGTGAAAGTTTTGTTTTTAGTTTTGATAGTACTTTAAAAGATTTATTAATGACTGCTTTTTTCACTTCTGTGGGCTTTATGGCTAGCTTCCGAATACTTCTCAATGGAGGGATAAGCGTCATTATCTTTCTTGCTATTGCTGGTACCCTTGCCATTATACAAAATATCATAGGTATAAGCTTAGCGCAAGTTTTCAACATTAATCCCCTTTTAGGAATTGCAGCAGGATCTGTCCCTCTTACAGGGGGTCATGGTACGGCGGGGGCTTTTGGGCCTGTTTTAGAGGCAGCAGGAGCTGTGGGAGCATCTTCTGTTGCTATTGCATCAGCTACCTATGGTCTTGTAGCAGGATGTGTTATAGGAGGGCCTATTGGCAAAAAACTTATGGTACATTATCGTCTCGTAGGACACTCTAAGGAAGAATTTCTTAGTGTTGGTGATGGAGATATAGAGGCTCCCATGACAGAAGCTTCTATTACTCGCTCTGTATTTATTATTGTATTAGCTATGGGAGGGGGGATTATCATAGGAAAATTTATTAATACCTTTATCACCTTACCTATTTATATAGGACCTATGTTAGCAGCTGCCCTCATTAGAAATATTACCGATATTCAAAATAAAAATCTCCCTATGGCAGAAATCACTATTACAGGGAATGTGGCTCTATCTATCTTTTTATCTATTGCTTTAATGACCATGAGATTATGGGATTTAGCCTCTTTGGCTATTCCTCTTATTGTCATTCTTCTCACCCAAACTATCTTTATGGCATTTTTTGCTTATTTTATTACTTTTCAAATTATGGGCAGAGACTATGATGCTGCCGTTATATCAACAGGGCATTGTGGTTTTGGACTGGGGGCTACTCCTAATGCGATGGCTAATATGGAGACTTTCACCGCTGCGAACGGGCTTTCCCCTAAAGCATTCTTTGTTATTCCTCTTGTTGGAGCTTTATTCATAGACTTTGTCAATGCTCTCATTATTACTTTTTTTATAAATCTATTCTAAGGATTTTTAATGCCTATTGGTATTTTTGACTCAGGGGTAGGAGGACTAACAGTATTAGAAGAAATACATAGCCTTCTTCCCCATGAACATCTTATCTACTTTGGTGATCAAGCTAATGTCCCCTATGGCAATAAAAAAGAAGATCTAATTAAAGACCTTTCTTTTAAGATTGTTGAGTTTCTTTTAGAAAAAAAATGTACCTTTTTAGTTATAGCCTGTAATACTATGACTATAGCTATTCTAGATCAGCTAAAAGACATTTCCCCTGTCCCTATTATAGGGGTCGTGGATAATGGTATAGAGCTAAGTGTTAAATCTACTAAAACGAATCATATAGGTATTTTAGCTACTCCCTACTCTATCAATAGTAAGATATTGGAACAAAAAATCCTTCAAGCAAATGCCAATATTCACCTTACTCCTATTGCTGCTCCTTTATTAGCCGAAAAAATAGAAAAAGGCTGGAATAAAAACGACACTCCTTATCTAAAAGAGTGTCTAGCCAGTTTTCCTTCTACTGTAGATACTATCTTATTAGCTTGTACTCACTATCCCCTTATCACTCAAGAAATATTATCTCTAAACCCTAGAGTAAGGCTTATTAATCCTGCTCATGCTACAGCCTTAGAAGTAGCTAGCCTTCTAAAAGCCCCAAATTCTTCTCCCAAAAAAGGTAGTATAGAGATATTCACCAGTGGTTCTGTTGACCAATTCACAAATATCCTCCAAAGATATTTTTCTTTTTCTTATAAAATACATTATCATCACTTATAGGCTCATTTTTTGCGATTTTTATCATTCTTCTTTATAATATATTATGATAAAACTATTGTTAATTACTATCTTTTTCAGCTCTTTCCCTCGTCTCCACCATGCTCAAGAAATCAGCACCACGAGGATTACTAATCTTACTTATTATCCTATTCCTCAATATGAACTCCCTAAAAGGTATCTTGTAGACAGTCAGACCACTTTCTACCCTAAAGAAAATCCTTGGCGAAGAGCTGATATTGTCTTTTTCATCTCTATTCCTATTACCATGTTTCTCCTCCAAAATATTATTAACTTCCTCAATATCTTTAATATAGCCCTCAATAACTATAACACGGATATTAGTAGAGATAATCTTGGCTTTACGAGTAGTGAATGGAATTATCTTCTTTCAGCTATTTTCCTAATCCCTCTAGGGATTACTATATACGATGCCGTCTATGTACAACAATACCCTGTACTTCCCTCCTTTAGGCAAGATAATTTCAAAGAAACTAGGGTTAACTTCTCTATATACCGCCACAAATACTAAGCCCACAGGCTTTACTGACATACCCCACCACTAAAACCTACAGGCTTTACTGAGATATACAACACTTATACTAAAACCCCGTCACCAAACTATTAAAATTATGTTATTTCTAGGTAGTTTGAAAAATACT
Organism: uncultured Brevinema sp.; assembly: GCA_947038195.1. Classification (GTDB taxonomy): domain Bacteria; phylum Spirochaetota; class Brevinematia; order Brevinematales; family Brevinemataceae; genus Brevinema_A. The sequence continues at coordinate 9,013 of CAMQVI010000052.1, read as the reverse complement.
ACTTTCAATCTCAGAAAATTTATATCTCTTATTTGAAAAACAGCCCCAAATATTGGGACTATTTTTTTTATTTTTTTGCTACAAATATTCTACTTGTAGATATTAGAACTGATTTTAGATTCAAGAGCTCTTCCGAAAAGTCTACATCAGAAATGTTAAATATAAAATCTCTTTAAATTTATCACGATAGATTAGCTTATGATACCCACTTATCTTACTTTTCTAGCTTGTACTCTGTTTTCTATTAAGGCACATTTGAAATCTTCATAAGCTAATATCAGACCTTTTTCTAAGCTCATTTCGGGCTTCCACCCCATCGCTTGAAGACGGGAATTATCCATTACTTTACGCATAGTCCCATCAGGCTTTGAATGGTCAAAAACAATTTCCCCTTCATAGCCTATGGTTTTAGCTACTAGTTCGGTAAGTTCTTTAATGCTAACTTCTCTCGTAGCCCCTACATTAATATGTTGAGTATCTGAGTAATTCAGCATAGCAAAAATCACCCCTTTAGCAAAGTCATCAATATAGGTAAATTCTCTAAGAGGAGCCCCTGTGCCCCATGCTGAAACTTGAGAAAGATTTTGTTCTTTTGCTTCATGGAAACGACGGAGTAAAGCAGGTATAACATGAGAGTTTTCTGGGTCATAATTATCATTAGGTCCATATAGATTAGAAGGCATCGCTGCAATAAAATCACAGTTATACTCTCTACGATAGTATTCGCATAGTTTAATCCCCATAATCTTAGCAAGAGCATAGCCTTCATTAGTAGGCTCTAAAAGACCTGTTAGAAGGTAGTCTTCTTTGATAGGCTGAGAACATTCTTTTGGATAAATACAAGAGCTGCCTAAATAAACAAACTTTTTCACTTTATGTTTATAGGAAGCACTCATCGTATTAATAGCCATTAAAGTGTTATTTTGGGCAAATTCTACAGGATAGGTATTATTTGCGATAATCCCACCTACAGTCCCTGCACACATAAAGACATATTCTGGATTTTCTTGTTCAAAGAGCTTATCTGTAGCTATAGGGTCAAGTAGATTTACTTCTTCAGAGGTTTTTAAGAGGAGATTAGTATATCCTTGAGTTTGAAGCTCTCGAACAATAGCAGATCCTGCCAAGCCTCTATGCCCTGCTACATATATTAGTGAATCTTTCTTCATTTTATATCCTAATATTTATTTGTAATCGTTTGGTTCGAGCTTACTTGACCTTTATGTTGATAAAAACCTAGATGCCACCTCTCTAAGGCGTAAGGAGCGTTGAGTGATAAAGTTTGAAAAAAAATCCTCATACCTTCTTTTTGCTTTTCTTCGTAAGTTCCATTATTACCATGCTCCATTTCAGAGGTATAAAAATATCTATTACCCAATTTTACGTATATATGTTTGAAGGGAGCTTCATATACAGGTACAATAAGGTCTGTTTTAGTTTCTTGAGCAATTACTATTTGCTTTTGAAAATCTTTAACAATATTTTTCATAAGATTGGTATTATGTGTCGTAACATAAACACTGTACATGATAATACTTATAGGAAATATTATTAGATATCTAGGAATAGTCATACCGTCTAATAATTTAGATAATCCTAATAAAAATAAGTATACAAGAGGTAAAATGGTTGCACCAATAATCATTGTTCTAAAATACGGAATTCTGCCAATATATAATATAATAACAAATCCACACCAAACTAAAAATAAATATAAAGAACGATACATAAATTCTTTATCATCTTCAGAATCTTTAGATAGGATCAATTGTTTTTTATGCCATAATATAGCATAAATAACAATTATAAAGCTAAATAGAACAGCAGATATACATAATATCTCTTTAAATATTATGTATAAATTATTTGATGATGACGATGTGACTTCTGACATTCGTGATAACATTCCTGGTGAGGTAAAACAGAGTATAAACCCTGTTAAAACACCAAGAGATACAGGAATCATTGTTTTTGGAAAAACAGGGAGTTTTTTATATCTCATGGTAGCTAAGAAAAAAACACCAAATAACATCCCTATACCATAAAGAGTAATAAGCTCATTATGTATACTTATAAAAAACCCAAGAAAATAAAGAGCAATATATATTATAATACTTCCTTTTATAGGCTTTAACATCATAATTTGATACCAATAAAATAGGGCATATATAATAAAACCTGAAAAAGAAAATATATAGGATACGCTCATTGTTCTATTAAAAAAATCATTAAAAATATAAAAAAACCAAGGGAAAGATAAAGATAGTATACATATCGCAGCAAAAATATATATCCATTTAACAATACTAAATTTTTTATCAGTTAAGGTACTAATAATATAGGGGAAAAATCCATAAATACATAATATCATAGTACTACTGAGTAAAGCAAATACTAAAGGAAGATGAATAAATATATAGACAAATCCATGCCCAACTCTTCCATGATAATTATACATATTAATTATGGTTTCTTTAAAGATGTCAAACTTCAAAAACTTCCAATTGATTTTATCAACAGTACTCTGAGCAAATGCTGCATCATCATATACAATAGGATAGGTGAAAGATAGCCAATAAAATATTCCGAATAATAGCAATAAAAAAACAAAAAAAGTTTTATTTGATTTTAAAATAGATATAATCACAATACTTATCTCCTAGTTTCGTAGTGCATCAGCTTTTTGTTGAGAAATTTTTATATCATTTTCTACCATACGACGAACAAGTTCATCAAAAGGTGTTTGAGTAGGATTCCAATTAAGAGCTTTTATCGCTTTACTAGGATCCCCTAATAATTGTTCTACTTCAGCAGGACGGAAATATTTTGGATTGATGTCGATAAGTAGTTTATTTGTTTTAGTATCGTACGCTTTTTCATCAACGCCTTTACCTTCCCAACGAAGAGTAATTCCAGCAACAGCAAACGCTTTTATACAGAATTCACGAACACTATGCTTTTCGCCTGTCGCTAGAACAAAATCATCAGCATAATCTAATTGAAGCATTTGATACATTCCTTCTGTAAAATCAGGAGCATAACCCCAATCTCTCTCAGCATCAATATTCCCTAAAGAAATTTTATCTGAAAGACCTGCGAGAATATCACCAATACCGATCGTGATCTTACGTGTTACAAATGTTTCTCCACGGCGTTCACTTTCATGATTGAAAAGGATACCATTAGAAATATGCATTCCATAAGATTCTCTAAAGTTCTTTGCAATCCAATAAGCATATAATTTTGCCACACCATAAGGAGAGCGTGGGTAAAACGGAGTAGTTTCTGTTTGTGGGACTTCTTGTACTTTACCATATAATTCTGAGGTAACAGCATTATATATTTTGATTGTTTTTTCCATTTTTAAGGCTCTTACCGCTTCTAATAAACGAAGGGTACCAAGAGCAATACTATCAGCAGTATATTCAGGTATTTCAAAAGACACTTGAACATGAGATTGTGCTCCAAGATGATAAATTTCATCTGGTTGAATTTCATTAAGTATGAAAAAAATACTAGTAAAATCTGTAAGATCCCCATAATGAAGTTTAAAGTTAGTTGATTGGTGTTGGCGTAATTTATCTATATATAAATGCTCTATACGTCCTGTATTAAAGCTAGATGATCGTCTAATCATCCCATGTACTGTATACCCTTTATTGAGTAGTTGTTCTGCAAGATAGGATCCATCTTGCCCTGTAATCCCTGTAATAAAAGCTATTTTTTGATTATTTGTTTTCATATAATATATCCTCTATTTCTATATATTCTAAATTATTTTTTATCTTCAAAATGTTGTTTATAAGATTGATTTAGATCTATCCACTAATATTTCTAAAAAAGAGGGATATACATTTATCACTCTAGGGTCAGCTTCTTTACTTTTTTTTATGTCTAATTCCCCAGTAAATTCAAACCACTTTAGAATACCATTAATGAGGAGATTGTTGTTTAACCCTATTGTAGGTATATGAAAAAGCAGTCGGTCTCCATATATTTGAGTTTCTTTTACTGTCCCAGAAAAAGCACTGTATTCTGAAGTATCAATATACTCTCCATTTTTTTTATAATAAGCATTTTTAAAAACAACCTCATAAGGTCTTATTACTAAAGGAATGTTTTTTTCATGGGCGATAGCAATATCTTCTTTCACTTGCCACTGTATCGCTGTCATCACTCTTATATTATGCCAAGCGTTAGAAAAACTAAGTACAACAATAAAAATACTACATAAAGAAACAATATATTTAGAAAACACTTTGAGTAAATACTCTATTAATAACCACAACCACAATATTAACAAATACAACAAAGGTAGTGTTCCTTGCCCTATCATATGAACCCTAAGATAGGTTAATTCTGCTATCACTAGTATTAGTCCCCATCCTAAAAAACAGCAAAAGCAATAGAGAGAGATCCAAATTTTATTTTTCACTTGTTCTTTTAATAATTCATTGTACTTACTCATTAATAATACTAGTATAATTACAATAGCTAAAGTTATTAGTAAAGGAATCAAGGCATAATGTGTGTCATTATAGATGAGTTTTAATACATTAATATAGGTTGTTCCTTCATCCCATGTACGTCTAACGTTCAATCCTGGAGCAAATATTGTTATCCCTCCGCCTATTAGCAATCCTATGTACAAACTCCATAGATAAGTAGGAACTTTTATATTTAATCTTAATTGTCGCCTTTTTATCATTGCTAGAATTATAACCCCTACTATAGCTCCTATTCCATATAAAGCACTAAATTCATTATGAACACAAGCAAAAAATGCTCCTATGAAAAAGACGATGTTTTTATAACGAAAATCATCTAATCTTTTCCACCCTACAGATAAGGAATTCTCCATATAAAACTTCCATATGGGAATAAGTATTAAAAGGAAGGAAGCCATAGGCACCATGTACCCATTAGTTGTAGTCCTTATAAAAAAATCATTTAATATCCATGCTTGGTAAGGAAATAATAGAGAGTACCCAAGTATAATAGCCATACTAAATAATATAAAAGGGTAATCTTCTTTTTGATTAGGGAGCCTTTTATAGTACATAATAAAAGGGATAAATATATAGAATATCATAAATACAAAAGCAACAAATATCCCCCATAAAATAGGTAAATGAATGAAAAATGTATGCATCGGTGTTCCAGGTCTTCCATGCATACTTGAATACCAAACAATAGAATTTTTAAAAGATGTTTTAAAAGCACTATTTATATATTCTATCAATCCACTCTTTGAAGAAGTCATAGCATAAAGATGAATATCATCATATATTATAGGGCTCAAGAAAGCTAGTGTAGATATTGATACAAAAACCATCACTAATATTATTTTTGTAATATTAGATTGTGTGTAAAATATTCCTAGCATTTTTTTCATATAATATATCCTTCATTTCTATCATTTAAATTATTTATTTAGGATTATAGTATCCCACAGCCACTTTTAAGAGTTGAAAAACAATTCTAAAATTTCCCATCCAATTAATTTTAGTAGGAATAGGTCCACTAGGAGGATAAACTCGTGATTGAGGAATTTCTGCCACTTTGTATCCTAATTTTGGCACACGTGATGCTATATACCATTGTAATTCCCAAGTTTGAAAAATATCTCTAAAAATTTGTAAGCGTTCATCTTTAAGGATTTTTACATTTAAACCTCGGAATGCAGACATTGTTTCTGTATATTTAAATCCAGAAACTATAGAAAGTAAAGGATTAGAAAAATATTTAATCGCTAATTCCCTCGCTTTTGGGGTGTTTTCATGATATCCACCTTCCATAAAACGAGACCCTTGTACAAAATCATAACCTTGTTCAAGTAGTTCAATAAATTTAGGAATATCTTCTACGCTATCTTTGTTGTTTCCATCCACAGTAATGCAGTATTGATATCCATCATCCACTACTTTAGCGAAACCCGTTCTATAAGCAGTACCTTGACCTTTAGCTTTAATTGTAAAAACACCACGCACCCCTATTTCTTTTAAAAAGCTATCATTAATAGAATTATCTGTAGTGCCACCATCTAAAAGAAAAATATCCACATTAGAGGGGATACCCACACTCTTAATACGATTCAATTCTTTTTGAATACGCTCCCCTTCATTCCATGTAGGAATAATGAGTGCCACATCACTTTTTTTACTAAAAAATTCTTCATAATGAAATGGTGGTAATTCTTTATTCATCAATAACTCCTTTGTCCTAATGTTACTGTTTTTGTCTTTATTTTATATCTTTGATATTTTTTGAATCTTGAAATGAAATAGGTAGTAAGAAAACAGCAAATAAACTAATCCAATTTGCTGCTGCAAAGTACCGCCAATCTACAGCCATCGAAACAAAAAACAATACTACTAAATTCATAATCCATGGGAATAAAATAACAAGGTTAATCCTTTTTTTATAAAGAACACAGTATACTCCATAAAATAAAAGTATTATTGTTGTAAGCCATAGTGGGGTCAGAAAATAAGATGCGTTTCCTATAGGATTCATTACTAGTGTTGTTGTTCCTGAATGAGCATCCCATACTATATCAATAAAATTCACTCTTGTTCGTAAATGAATAAAAGGTGAATCTATCCAGGTATAAAAATAATACCTTAGTAAGGTCTTATTATCTTTAGTAATAGTATCAGCAACATTAATTAAATCTTTAGTACTTTGCTTATTAGGATCTCTATTAAGAATTGATGATACATAACTATATGCAGCATCCATCCATATATCCCTATCAACAGATTTGGTGAGTTTTAAAATTTCAGGATGTAAAGATTCTTCTTCCCCATATAAATAAGCTGTGTTTACAGGCATGAGTACTAATCTTGATTTGTGTTCTAGCGATACTTCTTTAAATGAGAGCACATTGAATAAAAAAACATTAACTATAAAAAAACAAGATAAAACACTTAATAAAGGGATGAAAAATGTTTTCCAATTTTTATGTTGAAAAGCATAAATAAATAACAATAGTACCCCACCAAGTACAATTCCTATACCATTAAAACGTACCATTCCCACAAAACTCAAAATCATGCCCAAAACAATAAGAAATATAGTATTTTTAGCATATTTAGGGTTACTATAGAACTGTACAAAAAGATATGTTGCTAATAACATTGCCTGTACATAATAAATATCTTTCCACAAGATAATCATAAACAAAGCATTTACAGGAATAGCCTGAAATAATCCAAAAACAATAAGAAGTACTTTTTTAGAAAAACCATATTGATAAAATAAAGCACACCAAAGACTATAAATCAAGGAAAAAGTTATTACTTGAACAAGGATTACAAGCCCTAGATTTATATTATAATCTATGCTGAAAATACTTATAACAGACCATAGTAATTTTATAAAAGAAGGATAGAGAATAGTATGATGAGTATTAAAATCATTATTTTGAGCCATATTTAATACTTCAACAGAATCTTTAGATAAAATTCCTTGGGAAAACACAATCCAGTAAATCAATCCTATCCCAAAAAACAAACAAAAGCTTTGCCAGTAAAACAATTTTAGATCATTCCTTTTTACAAATTGTTTAGTGGATTTTTTTTGAAGCCAATCTATAAGCAGTATATAATTAAAAAATATAACAACACTTAATAATAAATATAGTACAAATTCATAAAATTTAAATCTCCACAAAATCTCTTCTTGTAAGAAAAAAACACTACCAACTAAGGAAAAAGCAGTATAGAGAGATAGTAACAATACAAGCCAAAAATGAAGTGATTTTACATTATATAAAAAATATAGCTTTTGTTTGTTTTTTATTAAGTACGGTAAAGAAAATACAAGTATCCCTAATAAAACAACTATAATTATTCCTATTATTATCATAATACTCCCTAAAATATATAACAAATAATATATATTTAATTATATTACCCTATATTTTATAATAGTTATAGACCTTTGTCAAGAATATATAACTATTATAAGTGTCTTTTCGTATTTATCTCATCCATTAAAACCTCCCATAAAAGAGCGTAGAGATTTTTATATAATTCAAGAGCTTTATTAATGTTTTTCAAAAATAAGAGTAGTACATTTCTACCTACATAACAAAAAAAGAGCGAATTCAAAAATTCACCCTCTTCTTTATTATCACTTTTATCAATCACTATCCGTGAACCATCCAGCCAAGATATTTTATCATCATTTTTATTAATTCCACTAATGGTAAGCCAGCCTAGAGAATACCCCAGCCAAAATAGTATAAAAACCATTCTATCATATTATTCCACCTATCTTGTCAGTACAGCATTTTTAAGGGCTTTGTTGACCACCATATATATCTTCTAGAGGAAGTTTACCCATTTTATAAACTCCATCACTGGTAAGGATGCAAACCACTATATCATTATCACCACCACGTGTACGGGTGCCTACTGGTCTATAATTTCCATCTGCTATTGTCGTAAAAAGTTGATTTGCATGAAGGGTAGGATAAAAATCTCTAAAAGTTCTCAATTCGAATTGATTTTTACTGTCATCAGTTTTAGGGTCAAAAATTTCTAAAGCTGCTTTTATAAAAATTTGCTCTGCCCCATTCACAGCATCCATTTTTCCACCATCAACTAGACTAGTACTAGGGAGACGACCAGCATCATGGACAAAGCCCATATTGTGAACGATTTCATGGAAAAGGATAGCCGCTTGATGGATATATCCAGAATTATGTTCCCCTTTATAGGGAATTTCATCCCATTTATCTCTATTGGGTAAAACGATGGGTAAAATATAGGACCTATTAAGATTCCCACTCACATAAGCATGTTCTTTTGATACAGCCCCCAAGGCTAGAATATTATGAGGCATCTGTTGTTTTACGATATCTACTGTTTGCACTGTTTCTCTAAGGACTTTAAGTAAACGCTCATGATCTAACTCCTGATCCATTCTAATACTCCCTAAAGAGCCACTAGCAGATTGTGCAGCTCTAAATGTTTTAGAAGAATTGAGAAGTTCCCTAGCGAATATT
>CAMQVI010000051.1 GCA_947038195.1 uncultured Brevinema sp. | reverse complement strand
AATCCATGTTGGTATTCCTGAGCCATAAAATCTTGTAAAGCTGAATCGCTCATAAATTATACCTCTTTATATATATTTCTATTTATTAGATTGATTTTTATTTTTTTTATTGACTTTTAGTGATTAAAGCCTTGTTTAAGGTCCTTTTTCGGGGATAAATGATCACTTAATTGACCTTTATACTCACTTTTTTGACTCTTATTTCATTTTTTAAAGATAAAGAGTCATTAATAGTCAATTTTTTTTTAATTTCTCATTTTTTTTGGTCTTTTTGCTTAAAATTTTCTATTTTTTTAATATTGTCTTTTAGTCATTTTTTTTGGTTTTGGTTAAATTTCTGGGTTTCTCAAATTTTCATTTTTCGCTTAATTTCTAATTTTTATTGGTTTTGAGATTGGAAATTTATAAACTTTTTGATTTCTCATTTTTGGTTTTGGTTAATTTTCCGGGTCTTTTCGCTTAATTTTTTTGGTTTGGGTTAAATTTTTCTAAAGGGGGGTCTCATTTTTTTTCTTACTAGCGATTTAGTGAGACTAATATCTTAGTTACACATCTTAGGGTGTAGTATATTGTACCATAATTATGGCTCTCATTCAATATATTATTTTAAATCTATATATTATATGTAAATAGGAGATAAGAGTACTACTGTAAAAATAATCTCTAGCCATTGTAACTATAAATATAGAAATACTTTATATAATATAATTTATAGGATATATATTATATTATAAATGATATCTTATAGCAGTATCAAGTATTTTTTTATTACTATATAATATATATCCTATAGCAATAGTTAAGGAGTTACTAACCATGCGGTAGTCGTGATAATACCAGAATCGGGATCTTCACTACTTGCCGTTCCTGTTATGCCATCAAGAGTAAACATCGTGAAAGTGTGTATTTTGTTATTATCAGAGGGGTCTATGAATGTATATCTAACAGTATTCAAATCAATAACTTCTTCTAATGTCACAATATCTGCACTGCCTACTAAGCCTGAAGATACAAATGATTTGCCATCGGCACTAAATGTTCCTAATTTGGTGGCATCATTTTGAATAGTAGCATGGGCATAAGTGACTTTGTCTTGGACTTTTTTCAAAAAATCAAGTTCATCAATAGAAACGGTGAGGGGAGCAGTGGGGCTATCTGGAGTAGAAATAGGAGTATCGTCCTCTTTGGTCGTGGAACATGCCCATAAAAATAAGATGACCCCTAATGCTAGTAATGGTAATGAATTTTTCATATCAACCTTCCTTAATATAGTGTAGATATTTTTCTGAGAATAAATCTTTGGAAATATCTGTTCTTAATTACAAGATAAACATATATTATAGGTATGGCAATCACTAAAGAGTATATTGATTTTAAATAAGGAAAAGCCCTAAACTACAATAGTCTAGGGCTTTTAATTCATTTTTTATGATAGATAGTTAGATTACTTAAACCAGATGGGAGTTTTTGGGTCATCTGCTTGAGGCATAGTTCCCGTTTTGCCATCAGAAGTAGTAAAAGTAAGAGTAGTAGCATCTAATTTGTATTCACCATTATTCTCATCTGTAGCTTTTACGAATGTTAATACTGTTAGATCATCAGTAAAAGTGAATGATTTGCCATTAGAGCTGAATGTGCCAAATTTGTTCTCAGGTGCTATGAGAGTAGCATGATTGTAGACTGTTTTACCTTGGACTTTATTTAAAAAATCTTCTTCCATAGTGGAACAAGCTCCTAGAAATAATACTAGTCCTAAGGCTAGTAATAGGGATGATTTTTTCATATTTATGCTCCTTTATATAATGTATATTATAGCCTATATGATATGGTAATGTCAACACCTAATAAAAAAACTCTATAAACTAGTATAATTTATAGAGTTTTTTATTATATTTTTTTATGAATAATTAGCTAGACAGCTTATTATTTTACTTTTAACCAGATAGGTTGTGGTTTTTTCAGGGCTTCGCTTATTGTGTCTTCACCAGCTACAATATGAGTAGTGTAAGACACAGTTCCCGTGTTACCATCACTAGTAGCTATACTATAGGTTATTGTGGTTTTGTCTGCAGGTATTGATGATGTATAAGAAGCGGTAGTATCATCTATCATTTTGACATAGTTGAATGTGTCTGCGTTGTTGATTAATTTTTTACCATTAGAGCTAAATGTACCTATTGCTAGTGTTTGATTTGCAGCTCTATAAGCAGTTTTACCTTGGACTTTATTTAAAAAATCTTCTTCCATAGTGGAACAAGCTCCTAGAAATAATACTAGTCCTAAGGCTAGTAATAGGGATGATTTTTTCATATTTATGCTCCTTTATATAATGTATATTATAGCCTATATGATATGGTAATGTCAACACCTAATAAAAAAACTCTATAAACTAGTATAATTTATAGAGTTTTTTATTATATTTTTTTATGAATAATTAGCTAGCCTTGATTAATTAAGAAAGAAGCTGAGGGGCCCTCCAGCTCCACTGATATCACCCATTTTACCATCAGCCATTTTTATAGTGGAAATAGAACCATCGGGCAATCTATATTTAGCAGTATTTTCATCACTAGCTTCAATAAATATCATGGTAGGGTCACCAGCGGGAGATACAACCCAATCGAAACTTTTACCATTAGAGCTAAAAGTACCGATTGGCTCATCAGGTGGAGCTATTACTACCTTATTAGCCGTTTTACCTTTAACTTTGTCTAAAAATTTATCGTCTACAAGAGAACATGCTCCTAAGAATAATATGAGTCCCAATGCGAGTAGTTTAGATGAATTTTTCATGTTCATACTCCTTTTAATTATTTGAAATAGATATAATTATATATTAGTAGTACGTTCTTGTCAAGGGGTAAAAAGAGGTTTTTTTCTAATTCATTTAGTTAGCGTTAGCTTATGTTAATTCTGCAACTACGTCAGTCACATCAGAAGTAGCACCATCAGTAGTTACTATAGCTGATATAGGAGTTTCTAGTTCATCTAATTTAATTGTGACAGTGTCACCATTAAATTTATAAACACCTGTTGTTGCATCAGTAGTTTTATCAAAAAGATAGTCACCTACTGCAAGATCAGCAGCTCCAAATGAATTTGCTACAACAGTTAATTTTGTACCGTTTTCTATTGCGGTAGCGGGGGTTTCATCAATCACGGTCATAGTAGGACTTTTCATCACAGCTACTTTAAAAGCTGCATCTTGTAGGGTGGTTGTTTTTGGTTCGTTAGAACAAGATCCCATAAATAATACTAGTGCTAATGCTAGTAATGGTAATGATTTTTTCATATTCATCCTCCTTAATTTTTTTTGATATCTTCCTCTAAGAATAGTTCTTGGGAAGTATCTGTCTATATATTAAGGTAAGTATAAATTATTATGAGGGTCAAGTAATTAGGTACTTAAAAAAGAAATGGAGTATTGTTTCTGATCTAGTTATATCAGCTATTTTTATAATGGAAATCTTATAGGGATAAAAAGAAAAAGCCCAGACACAATAGTCTGGGCTTTTCCTAGAATGAAATATTCATCATATTCATTTAATTTAGCTTATCTTGTTTAAAAATTAAAGCCTTGTTTTTGGTAGATGGTGAGTAATTCTTTATTGAAGGGCTTACTATAATATCTCGTCATGTAGGCTGTCCACGTAGAATCTAATCCTCTTTTTCTAAGGAAATGTTCTTTCATTATTATGTTGTAATCTTCAAAGTGCTTTTTAAGATCCTTTTTTTCGTAATTATTATAATGCACTAAATACTCTAAAGGGAATCTAGGGGTTACTTTATAACTAGGGTCTGGGTACTGCACCATTTCTTTACTAGGATAGCCAATAGCTAGTCCCAATAAAGGGATACAATATTTTGGGAGATTGAAGTCTTTTATGAGCGTTTCCGTGCTTTTTCTAAGAGCACCTACCATTACCGTACCTAATCCATAAGATTCGGCTGCAACTGTCGCTGCCTCAGCTGCAATACCTACGTCTACGGTACCGATTAGGATATTTTCTATGGTATTAAAAATCTCTGGGTCTGTGTTTTCGTAGGCGAGCGCTTGATCTATTTTATTGAAATCCATGATAAATAGTAGGAAAATAGGAGCTTCGTGAATAAACTCCATACGTACTCCAGCACTAGAGATAGTTTGATCAGCTATCTTTTCTTTTTTAACTTTATCATCGACTACAATGATAGAATATTGTTGTCCTGAGGTGTAGGTGGGCGACTGCTGGGTGGCTCTAAGGATATTCTCTAAAATGTCTTTAGGAATCTCCCTAGATGGGTCTAATTTACGCACCGTGGATCTATTGGTCATTTGGGTAATAGTAGGATTCATAATGTTCTCCAAAATACTAAAATACTAAAAATTAAAACCTTGTTTTTTGATGTCTGCTAGTTGTCCACTGTTAAGAGGCGCTGAGAAATAGGTGCTCATTAACTTACTCCAAGAAAGTTCCATTCCTCTGGATTTGAATTCTTGAGCCATTGCTTCGTTATAGGCAGGGAAAGCTTTATCAAAGCCTTCTGGAGAATATTTATTGGTATGAACCGTAGCTGATAAAGGAAGACGAGGGGTGATGACAGGCACAGCATCAGCAACAGGGTAACCTATGGACATACCAGCGATAGGGTAGGTGTATTTAGGGAGATTGAAAATTTCTATTAATTTATCAGCATTAGCTCTAATAGCACCAACGACAACAGTACCTAAACCGTGTGCTTCGGCTGCTACGGTAGTGGCACCTAGTCCAATACCCACGTCTACTCCTCCAACAAGGAGGGATTCTATGGAATTTTGTATTTGCATTTCGCTGTTTTCGGATTTGATTACTCTGTCTGTTCTGTTGAAGTCCATTACAAAAAGTAAAAACACTGGGGCTTTAGCAATATAGGTCATTCCTTTACCTTTACCTAAAATAGTGCATTCTACTACTTTTTCTTTTTGGGCAGGGTCTGTGACAGCGATAATGGAGTAAGCTTGAGCACTAGCATAGGTAGGAGCATGTACTGCTGCACTTAAAATATCGTCTAGGATAGCTTGTGGGATTTCTTTAGTGTCGAATTTACGGACACTACCTCTATTGATCATTTGCTTAGTTATATTATTCATAATTTCTTCCTTTTTTTATAGATATTCTATAAATTGTTATTTTGTTATTTTATCATATATAAGTATACGAGTCAAATATCGATTTTAAAAAAAATGAAATTTAGTAATTATTCACAATCTCGTTTTTTTAAGTCTATTTACTGGTATTACCTGCAATATTTAGAGCATCCCAAGTGCGTGCAAAGGGAGGGCTATAGATGAAATCCATCATACCTAATTCTTCTGTGGTCATTTTTTTGAAAATAGCGACTGCTAGGGCATCTACTCTTAAAACAGCCCCGTTTTTACCAGCTATCTGAGCTCCTAGAAGGATATGACTCATTTTTTCGTAAATAAGCTTAATATGTAGTGGGGATTGTCCTGGTACGTAATTGGTGTGGTTGTAATCTTGGATTAGATTGGTGCTGAAATCTATGCCTAGGTCTTTAGCTTCTTGTTCACTCAATCCTGTACGTCCCATTTCTAAGTCCATAAAACGTAATCCCGATGAGCCCAAAGTCCCTTGAAAAGTATTGGGGATATCTGCGAGAATATCTCCTAAAATACGTCCTAGTTTATTGGCACTGGTAGCGAGGGGGATATAATGATTTTTTTTAGATACGGCATGTAATACGGTCGCACAATCTCCTCCAGCATAGATATTTTCTTCACTGGTTTTACATTGTTCATCAATAATAATTGCTCCATTAGGGAGGGTTTTTAATATATTAGCACACCATTTCGTCGCAGGGGCAAAGCCTATAGCTAAAATCACTAAATCGGCATCATAAGAGCCTTGATCGGTGATTACTTTTTTAATGTGGTCTTTTCCTTCAAAGGATAAAACACTTTCTCCTAAACGGAGATCTACCTTGTGTTCTCTTATCTTTTTTTCTAGATGTTCTGTTATTTCGGGGTCAAAAGGGGCAGCAGCTACTCGAGGTAAACGCTCTATAATGGTAACTTTTTTTCCTTGATGAAGGAAGGCTTCGGCGGTTTCTATTCCTATGAATCCCCCTCCAACAATGACGATTTTTTGAGCTTTGGTAATCGCCTCTTTTAAAGCGATACCGTCTTCCATTTTAGTGAGGGTGTGGATGCCTTTTAGCTGGATTCCTTCAAAGGGAGGGATTATGGGGGTAGCTCCTGTAGAAATAAGAAGTTTATCATAAGTGAAATTTTCTGTGGTGCCACCTATTTTATCAGAAACAGATACGCTTTTGTTTTTATGGTCTAAGTTTAGGGCTTCGTGGTGGAGTAAAATATCAATATTGCTTTTTTTGAAGGCTTCGGCGGAGCGAGCTATCATATTGTTGGAGTCTGTAAATTCATCTCCAATAAAATAAGGGAGTCCACAAGCTCCAAAGGAAACGTAAGCACCTTTTTCGATGACGGTAATAATAGCATCGGGCTGGTTTTTTCTTAATTTGGAGGCGGCGGACATGCCTGTAGCATTGCCTCCTATAATTAGATAATTCATTATGATCTCCTATATTTATTATGAACTGAGGATATCGTCGCTGGCTGAGTCTTTACTATTGTAATGAACCATGTCTAAGGTGCCTAATTCTTTATCAATACATACTGCTGATACCATAGCTCCTGCTACATTGATTAATGTTCTAGCCATATCGATAATAGGGTCAATAGCTAAGACAATGGCTAATAATCCAAAATATTCGCTCATTCCTATACCTGCTAACATAATAGAAGCTGCCATAGTAGCACTACCTGGGATACCTGCGATACCTAAAGAACCTACCATAGCAATAATCACTACCATAACAATAAAACTAGCATCTATGGGGGTACCTGTCATAATAGCTATCATAATAGCTACCATCGCTGGGAAATAACCAGCACAGCCATTCATACCCATAGTAGATCCTAGAGATGCAACAAAATTGGCTGTTCCTGTGTTGACTCCCAATTTTTTTTCTAAAACAGAAATGGTCATGGGTAAAGAACCTATGGAAGATCTACTAGAAAATCCCATAAGAAGAGCTGGGAAAGATTTTTTGAAGAAAGTAATGGGATTTAATCCATGAAAAGATAGTAGGATAAAATAAACTCCTAACATAATGAAAGAAGCAAGATAGATAAGTACAATGAATAGTAAGGCTTCTTGAATAGCTATTAAGCCATAAGAAATAAGGGTACGAGACATAAGGGCAATAACAGCATAAGGCATAAACTTAATAATAGTCATCGCCATAGACATAACAATACGGTAAGAAGCATCAATAAAATCAGCAAAGAGATCCATTACTTTTTGGTATTTTTCTTTACTACGCATAATACGAGCTGAAGAACCTATAAGAGAAGCAAATATAACAATGCCAATAACATTATTGTCCACCATTGCTTTGGCGGGGTTGGAGGGGATGAGGTTTAGCAGTATATTGGATAGGTCTACGACTGGTCTAGAAACTCTAGTGGTTTCTACGATACTAACCTGAGCTCCTAAATTGGTCATGAGGGCTAAAATAACACCGACACTGGCGGCAATACCTGTAGTAAACATGAGCCAAAATAGGGTTCTTTTAACGAGGGAGCTAATATTAAAGTCACTTTTTAAAGTTAGGATAACTTGTATCATAGAGCTTAAAATAATAGGAATTACAAGCATTCTAATAAAAGATACAAAAGCATTTCCAAAGAAAGCATACCAAGTGATAGTCTCTTGAATCCAAGGGGTGTTTTTTATCTCTTCTGGACTAGGAAATCCAGCAATTCCTTGTATCACAAATCCTAGAGTAACTCCGACGACAAGTGCCACGAGCATACGTATAGAAAAGCTAACTTTTTTCTTTTCTATAAAATACATAATGAAAAAACTTAATCCAAGTAATCCTAGGGATAGAATGGTCATGGATTGGGACAGTTTAAGAAAGTTAGTGAATAGTGCTGTTTCAAACATATAAGTCTCCTTATTATATTATATTCCATTCTTGATGGAATTGTTTTAAAAATTCTTCTATATAATGATGTCTTTGTTCTGCTATTTCCCTTCCTGAAATAGTATTCAAGGTATCTTTTAAAAGTAATAACTTTTCGTGAAAATGGCTAAGAGTATCATCTTTAGTAGTAGGATTGTAAATACTCCTACCTTTATGACCACCGTAAGTGAATGCTCTAGCAATACCTATAGCCCCTAGGGCATCTAATCTATCGGCGTCTTGTACAATTTTAGCTTCTATGCTTTTTAGGGCTATGGTGTTTTTTCCTTTTTTAAAAGAAATATTATTAGCTATATAAATAACATGGTCTATTTTCTTAGAGTCTAAGCCGAGAGGGCTTAAAAAGTTACTAATAATAGTAATTCTATCTTTATCGTCATAACCAAACTTATGATCGGCAATATCATGAAATAAAGCTCCTAATTCTACTATTATCATATCTAGCTCTTGATGAAGATTCTCTTTTAAGGCGAGAGCAAGAGCATTGTTATATACTCTGAGAGTATGCCACCAATCATGCCCAGAACCCTCTCCCTCTAATCGAGTTTTTACAAATATTTTACTTTGTTCTACTATCATTACACGCCCTTAGAATATATTTTATTATAACATATTTAAGGAGAATAATAAATAGGCTTTTTAATCAAAAGGTTTTCTAAGATTCAAAGAATAGAAAAAGATTGATTATTAAGGGCTAATGATATACAATAATCTTATAATATACAAATTTATAATAGCTATTATAGTAGTATTTTTAATACGAACTATATTAGGAAAGGGGTTTTTATGAAAAAATGGACACTAGGCTTAGTTAGCATAGGATTATTAGTATCTTGTGCAACTGCAGACAATACAGTAGAATTAGTAGTAGCGGCAGCGGTGGAACCTTCTGATTTGAAACCCTACACTATTAATGATTCTCACTCTTATAAGATTAGATGGCAGATTTTTGATCGTTTGGTTACTTCTGATCCTCAGGGGAATCTTCTCCCTGGATTGGCTACAGAATGGAAATTAATAGATGCTACTACGATAGAATTAAAAATTCGTCAAGGGGTAACATTTCATAATGGAGATATTCTCACGATACAAGACGTAAAATATAGTATAGATACGGCGATTTCTGCATCTACTCTTAGATCTACCCTTGGGGTATTTAAAGACTCCACTATCATCGATGATGAAACCATACAAGTTACCTTGTTTGAGCCAAATGCTGCTGCTGTAGCTTTATTTTCTGCGTCGGGTTTTGTTATTGCGAATGAGAAATCTATGAAAGCATCTGAAACAGGAGATCCAGCTTTGGCTTATAATGGTACAGGCCCTTTTAAATTTGTAGAATGGAATAGAGGTCAAAATATCATCATGGAACGTTTTGATGAATATTGGGACACACTAGCTAAGGTACAAAGAGTAAACTATAGAATTATTCCAGAACCTTCTGTAAGAATGATTGCTGTAGAAACGGGAGAAGTCGATATTGCTTATGATATTGATGGAGCTGATAGAGAAAGCGCTATGAATACAGAAAATGTAAGATATATAGAAATGAAAGGTTCTCGTATGGATTACTTAGGTTTTAACATGACTAAAGCTCCTTTTAATGATAAAAGGGTAAGACAGGCTATCGCTTATGCTTTAGACACCCAAGGCATGGTTAATTCCGTGATGTTTGGCTCTGCGGAGCAAGCTGGATCTCCTATTGCTGATAATATTCTATACTCTTACAAAGGGATTCCCAAAAGAGAAAGAGATATTGAAAAAGCTAAAGCACTCCTACAAGAAGCTGGTATTCCTGTGGGAACGAAGATTACCTTGTGGACAATGGATGGTTTTCGTAGAAAATTAGCAGAAATTATTCAAGCAAATTTAGCTGATATTGGCTTAGTAGTTACTATTGATGTTTATGAGTGGGCTACTTATGTAGAATCATTAGGTAATGGAACTGTTCCTTTATTTCTTTTAGCATGGACGACAAATCCTCTCGATGCTGATGCGGGATTGTATTCTATTTTACATTCTTCTAGTCGTGGTCCTGGGGGAAATTATCTCATGTACAGTAATCCTCAGTTAGATGAATATCTTGATATAGGAAGAAATAATAGTGATCCAACAGTGAGAACAGACGTTTATAAAAAAGCGCAAGAGCTTATTTATGAAGAAGTTCCTTTAGCCCCTTTATTCTATCTTTATAACTCTGTGGCAACGAGTGATAAGGTGGAAGGCTTTGTCCTCAATCCTTTCTCCTACCATGAGCTTAAATATCCTTCTAAAAAGTAAGATTATTTTATTTGAAAATAAAAACAGAGCCTATTAGTGGGCTCTGTTTTTTTTTGTGAAGTCGAGGCTTGCGAATATTAATTGAATATGGTACAATATAAATATGAAGATACATTGAAATACAGGAGAATAACGTGAATCAACGAGAATTTCTTAAAGATGCTTTCCTTCGCTATACAGCGATTACTTCTCAAAGTGACAGACACCAAAATTTTTTACCTACAACAGAAGGACAAATGATATTAGCCTTATTGCTAAAAGATGAATTACATGAGATGGGGATTAGTGACTCAGAATTACAAGATACGGGAATCCTAATTGCTAAAATACCAGCTAACACCAAGGCACCTGCTCTTTCTTTTATGGCTCATTTAGATACGGTGGATATAGGAGCTAGTCCTGATGTTAAGGCACATCTTATTGCTTTTACTGGGGAAGATTTTTATTTAGATAATGATAAAAAGATTCTTTTTAAAACAGAAGACTATTCTCATATTCTTGACTATAAAGGTGATGATATTTTTGTTACCGATGGGACTAGTGTTTTAGGGGCAGATGACAAAGCTGGTGTTACCGTAATTATGGGTATAGCTAAATATTTTACAACTCATGATGCTCCTCATGGAGATATTTATTTAGTATTTGTACCCGATGAAGAAATAGGACTGAGAGGGGCGAAGGCCTTGGATATTAATAAAATCCCTGTAGAATTTTCTTATACCATAGATGGAAGTTTTTTAGGTAATTTTAACTATGAGACTTTTAATGCTGCTAGCGTAATAATAAAAATAGAAGGGGTATCTATTCATCCAGGAAGAGCTAAGGATGTTCTGGTGAATCCCTTATTAGTAGCTCAAGACCTTATTGCTCAATTTGATATACTGGATACTCCTGAAAACTCTGAAAATTATGAAGGATATTTCTATTTTATGGAAATGACAGCAAATCCCATGGAAGCTGTATTGGATTTAAATGTAAGGGATTTTGATTTGAAAAAATTTGATGAACGTAAAGAGTATGTCCACAAAATAATAAAAGAAATACAAGATAAATACCCTAGAGTAAAGATTACCTACACGATGGAAGATGTATACGCCAATATCGCTAATTTTCTCGCAACAGATAGACGTCCTATTGAAGTGGTAGAAAAAGCGATGAAAAATCTTAATATTACTATGATAAGAGGCCCTCTAAGAGGGGGGACAGATGGTTCTGTTTTATCTTCTAAAGGGCGTATGACTCCAAATATTTTTACTGGCTCTCATAATGTACATTCTATCTTTGAATACTTACCTTTAAGTTCTCTAGAAAAATCTTTAGAACACGCTTTAGAAGTCGTTAAACTTATTCAAGAAGATTATAAGTCTTAAAGAATATCTTGAAATATAAATTATAATAAAGGATGAAATAGATGAAGTTGGATCCTAAAAAAATTAAAGCTATAGGAATAGATATAGATGGGACTCTTATTAATAGTGAAGAAAAATGTACCCTTCGTACCCAAAAAGCTATTAATAAGGCTCAAGAAAAAGGATTAGAAGTTATATTGATAACAGGTCGCCCTTTCGATAAGGCTGTGGATTTCGCTAAGCAGTGTAGTATTGATTATGTGATTTGTAATAATGGAAGTAGTATTTGGGAAGTGAAAAGCGGGAAGTGTTTGGTGCATTTTCCTATAGGAGAAGAACATATACTCCCTCTTTACAAATTAGGAGAAAAATACAATCTTCCTAGTTGGTTTTCCTTACTAAAAGGGGAGCATTATCCTCATAAACACCCTTGGCTTATGGAGTACAAGGAAGCTCACGAATCACTTAGCCATATGCCTTTAGAAAAAGCTCCTTTAGATGAGATTCTTAAGATTTTATGGTGGGGTGAGAAAAAAAACGTAGACGCTATTACTCAAGAATTAAATGCTAATCATCCTGTATATGTTATTACCCTAAGCCCTTGGTTAGGAATGGAAAGAGGGGATACAGAGCTTTCTGTTATAGAAGTTATGAATGCTCATACTCATAAGGGTCATGCTTTTGTCCATTTTCTGAAAACGATAGATATTTCTATAGAGAATGCTATGTGTTTTGGTGATGAAGGTAATGATATAGGAATGTTAGAAATGGCAGGATGGGGTGTGGCTATGGGTAATGCCCCTGATAGGGTAAAATCCCACGCTAATGATGTAACCCTCACTAATGATGAAGATGGTGTTGCCCATTATTTAGAAAAACATATTCTCTAATGAATTTTAACTACCCTATTTGGTAGAAAATAAGCCTTTGTTAAAAGGCTTATTTTTTTTATTCTATGTTTTGACATATCTAAAAAAAATAATTATCTTTTTATATACCTACAAATACAAGGAGTTATTCTATGAGTCAAACGAGAAACAAATTTATTTTACTAAGTATATTTTGGGTAGGCTTCCTCTTGTTTAATTATTATTTTTCTCCAAAGGTATCAAATATAGCTTATATGTATGAAAATGTGTTGCTTCCTCCTAGTGTTTTTTTTAGCATATGGGGGCTTATTTATTCCTTGATAATTTTTGAGTCTTATTATATCTTTATTGATAAAATCAATATTCTACGAAATCTATTTTATAGAATATTAGTTGCTGTTTTATTATGCTTGTGGATTTATTTGTTTGTGAAAAATTACATTATTGTATCAACACTTATCCTTTTATTCATCATCCTAGTTCTCACCCAATTTAAGCGTATTTTATTATTCAGATTGGGAAATTTTACTTATGGGCTACTAACAGGCTGGTGTTATGCCGCGACGTTTCTCAATATAGGTACCATTATTACCAAGCAAGGGATGGTTATCCCTTCTTATGGAGCTTACGGGGCTATAGCATTATTATTTATTATTGCTTATTTTAACACGAAACCTTTTGATAAAGATAGATCTCGTATTGCTTACAATATCGCTTATTGTCTATCAACTTTATGGGCATCTTTAGGGATTCTTTTGTAAAACCTATCATTCCTAATATATTTTCTACCCTATCTAAAAAATAATATAAAATTTAATAGAACAAAAAACTGCTGTAACATTTTACAGCAGTTTTTTCATGGAAATATCTATAATATCTACGAAAAAGGGTTTGTGGAATTCTAGGAAATAGTTTAAATCTTCTGTATAACGAAACAGCTCTTATTATTGGTGTCAACAAGGTTTGAAAACTTATTGAATCAAGAA
>CAMQVI010000050.1 GCA_947038195.1 uncultured Brevinema sp. | reverse complement strand
TCTCTAGGGCACCCTTTTAATTTTGCTTTATCAGAGAAAGATTTTTGTGTTTTAGAAATACAAATCGGTAAATGTCCATAACCAAGAGATTCTATTCTTTGGAGAGAGTCTTCTGATTCTTTGGTGTACTCTATATCTTTAGCTCTATAAATCTCTGTAACAATTTTTTTAATTTTATCTTTAATAGGCTCATCTAAAGAATATAAAGGGGTGAAATTAGCTTTATTTTCTGCTATAGTATCCACTACCATTTGAGCTAGTTTTTCGCCACCTTTTCCACCTTTAGCCCACACTTCACAAAGAGTTACAGGCACTTGGATTTTAGTACAATATTCTTCTACGAGTTTCTCTTCTGTACGAGTATCACTAATAAATTGATTGATACCTACAATGACAGGAATACCGAATTTTTTAAGATTTTCTACATGTTGTCCAAGGTGTTCTAGCCCTCTTTCTAGAGCGCTTAAATCTTCTTTATTAAAATCTTCAGCTTCTCCATGGTATTTCAAGGCTCTAATCGTAGCCACCAAAACTACTATTTTAGGCTTTAGTCCAGCTTTAGAACATTTTATATCAAAGAATTTTTCAGCACCGAGATCAGCGCCAAATCCTGCCTCTGTAACCACATAATCTGCTAATTTTATTGCCATTTTGGTGGCTAAGATAGAATTACAACCATGGGCAATGTTAGCAAAAGGACCTCCATGAATCAAGGCTGGGGTGTTTTCTAAGGTTTGTACGAGATTGGGATTGATAGCCTCTTTTAACAAAGCAGCGACTGCCCCTACAATATTTAACTCTCCTACTTTTAGGGGATTACCTTTTTTATCATAAGCAAAAACAATATTAGTTATATTTTCTTTTAGTTCTTTTAAGGAGTTTGAAAGACATAGAATAGCCATAATTTCAGAAGCAGCTGTTATTTGGAAAGCACTTTCCCTAGATTCATCGGATTTAGCATCTTGGTAAACCGTGATATGACGTAAAGACCTGTCATTCATATCCATTACTCTTTTCCAAGTAATCTTAGTTTTATCGATATTGAGTACATTCCCATGGTATAGATGATTATCTATAGCCGCAGCTATAAGATTATGGGCAGAAGTTATCGCATGGAAGTCTCCCGTGAAATGAAGATTGATATCTTCCATAGGTAGCACTTGAGACATACCTCCACCTGTGGCTCCACCTTTAACCCCAAAGACAGGCCCTAAAGAAGGCTCTCTTAAAGCCACCATAGCATTTTTACCTAATTTACAAAGAGCTTGGGTAAGTCCAATAGATATGGTAGATTTCCCCTCTCCTGCTGCAGTAGGATTAATAGCTGTAACAAGGATTAAATTACCATCTTTTTTATCTTGATAATCCTTTAATAAGTCAATATTGATTTTAGCCTTGTACTTACCATAGCAATCTATATATTTCTCATCAATATTCGCTTTTTTAGCTATTTCACTAATAGGTAAGAGGGTCGCCCCTTGTGCTATTTCTATATCACTAAACATTTTTTCTCCTAAACTTTTAAATCAGCATCCATTCCTAAAAGGTTTTTATTTTTTTGAACTATGGGATTAACTTCTTCTTTTAAGAAATCTTCCACTTGTCCTTCTGCAAAACCAATAAAATTTTTAGGGTCTAATAAGCTCATCAATTTATCTCTATCTAAATTAAAAGAGGCGTCATTAACAATTCTTGCTATGAGATCGTTTTCTTTGCCTTCTACTTTTACTTCTATTCCAGCATCCATAGAATGAATTCTGATTTTTTCGTGCAATTCTTGTCTATCTCCACCATTTTTAACACATTCCATAATGATATATTCCGTTGCCATAAAGGGAAGTTCAGACATAATACGTTTTTCTATCATTTTAGGGTAGACGACTAATCCTTCAAGGATATTTTTCCAGATAATAAGAATAGCATCTATCGCAAGGAATGCCTGAGGAAGCGCTAGTCTTTTATTAGCAGAATCGTCTAAGGTTCTTTCGAACCATTGGGTGGCGCCTGTCATAGCTGTACTTTGTTGTAGAGCAATTACAAATTTAGCTAAAGAAGCAATTCTCTCACTACGCATAGGATTTCTCTTATAAGCCATAGCAGAAGACCCAATTTGATTTTTTTCAAAGGGTTCTTCGATTTCTTTTAGGTGTTGCAATAAACGAAGATCATTAGTAAATTTATGAGCACTTTGAGCAATATTAGAAAGGAGATTGGAGATTTCTGCATCAATCTTTCTGTCGTAAGTTTGTCCAGTTACCATAAATCTCTTGTTAAAGCCCATTTTTTCGGTGATTCTTTTGTCTAATTCTTTTACTTTTTCAAAATCTCCATCAAAAAGCTCTTGAAAACTAGCTTGAGTACCTGTAGTCCCTTTTACCCCTCTAAAACGTAGGGTATCTTGTCTAAACTCTAATTCTTCTAAATCGAGTAATAGACTTTGTAACCATAGGGTAGCTCTTTTGCCTACGGTGGTTAATTGAGCCGCTTGAAAGTGCGTAAAACCCAGAGTAGGAAGATGTTTATATTTATTAGCAAATTTTGCCAATCCATCAATAACATTGATAAGTTTTTTCTTAGTTAAAATGAGAGCTTCTTTTATTTGGATAAGGTCTGTATTATCCCCTACATAAGCACTAGTAGCTCCAAGATGAATAATCCTCATGGCTTTAGGAGCAGCCTCCCCAAAAGTATGCACATGAGCCATCACATCATGACGAAACTTTTTCTCCATTTCTTGAGCTAGTTTATAATCTATATTATCAATATTAGCTCTCATTTGTTCTAGTTGTTCTTCTGTGATATCTAAGCCTAGCTCTTTTTCTGTTTCTGCTAAGGCTAACCAAAGTTTTCTCCATGTAGAGAATTTAAATTGAGGAGAAAATATATAAAGCATCTCTTTGGAGCTGTATCTTTCGGCTAAAGGGTTAGAATAAATTTCATTATTCATTGATAATCTCACTTATATTTTATTTTTATCATTATCATAACACATTTTTGCGCCTATGTCTTTTCTATAAAACAATTTTTCTGATTTAATTTGTTGAACATCATTATAGACATTTTTTTGAGCTTCTTCCAAAGTGTCTCCGTAAGCTACTACAGCCAGCACCCTGCCTCCAGCTGTTAGAAGTTTGTCATCTTCTTTTTTAGTTCCCATATGAAAAATATAGCTTTCTATATCTTCTGGAATTTCTACTTCTGCTCCTATGGTGGATGAGTAAGGATAATTTTCAGAAGCCATTACTACCGCGACCGTATAACGATTATCCCATTCTATAGCTGTGATTTTATGATCAAGAATATTTAATATCACTTCTACTAAGTCTGTTTTCATACGAGGGAGGATTCCTTCTGCTTCTGGATCTCCAAAACGTGCGTTAAATTCTATCGTTTTTACCCCTTTATCAGTGAGCATAATTCCTGCAAATAAAAATCCTTTAAAAGGCATACCTTCAGCTTTCATCCCTTTTAACATGGGCTTCATAATTAGGTCTATGGTATCTTGAACAATACTTGGAGTAATCTTATCCACAGGAGAATAAACACCCATCCCTCCAGTATTAGGACCTTCATCATTATCAAAGGCTCTTTTATGGTCTTGTGCCACTTCCAAAGCAATAATATCTTCTCCATTAGCAAGTGCTATAAGAGAAAATTCAAATCCATCCAGATAATCCTCTATCACCACTCTATTAGGCTCAGAGAAAGCGTTTTCTAAAGCTTCTAGAGCTCCTTCCCTAGTAAGGGCTACTGTTACTCCTTTCCCAGCTCTAAGACCGTCCTCTTTGATGACGATAGGTATGGTTCTTGTGTTAAGGTATTCTATTGCTTTTTGTTTATCATCAAAAGTTTTATACTCGGAAGTGGGGACATTATATTTGTGCATAAGTTTCTTTGCAAAGTCCTTACTAGATTCTATCTGAGCTGCTGCTTGACTGGGGCCAAATATCTTTAGCCCTCTTTTTTCAAATAAATCTACCAAACCTATAGCTAAACAGCTTTCTGGACCTACAATCGTCAAGTCGATTTTTTCTTGCTCTGCAAAATCTGCTAATCTTAGAATATTATCATCATGTATGGGGACTAGGGTACAATCTTCTATTCCTACATTCCCTGGTGCAACAAAAACTTCTGTTACTAAGGGACTTTGTTTTACTTTCCAAGCGAGAGCATGTTCACGCCCACCTTTACCTATAATTAATACTTTCATGCACTTGTCCTTAATGTTTAAAATGTCTTGTGTCTGTAAAGACCATAGCTATTCCATGCTTGTTACATTCTTCTATAGAAAGATTGTCCTTGATAGAACCACCTGGCTGAACAATAGCTTTTATTCCGTATTTTGCCGCTAATTCTACGGTATCAGCCATAGGAAAGAAAGCATCAGATGCTAAAACGGCATCCTTGCATTCTTCACCGCCTTGCTCTAAGGCTAATAGAGCTGCACCCACTCTATTCATTTGACCAGCACCTATTCCTAAACTTTGCCCATTTTTACCTATAACAATAGCGTTAGACTTTACATGTTTTACCATTTTCCAAGTAAATAAGAGATTGTTCATCTCTTCTTCTGTAGGCTCTCTCTCTGTTACTACTTTCCACAAATTTATATCAATTTTATTTTGGTCAATATCTTGAATAAGCAATCCGTCCATGACAGAAACTACTTTCTTTTTATGTTTAGGCTCTGTATCTATATTGAGAGTCATTAAACGAATATTTTTCTTTGTTGATAGGATCTCGAAAGCATCTTTAGTATAACTAGGAGCAATAATAATTTCTAAGAAAATCTGTCCCATTTTTTCAGCTACTTCTTGGGTGATTTCTTGATTTGTTACTACAATTCCCCCAAAGATAGACAAAGGATCAGCTTGATAGGCTTTATCCCAAGCTTTATTTAAATCTGATGCTATTCCTACCCCACAAGGGTTCATGTGTTTTACGGCTACTACGGTAGGCTCATCAAATTCTTTTAATATTTCTAAGGCAGCATTAGCATCCTGTATATTATTGTAGGATAATTCTTTTCCGTGTAATTGCTCAGCATTAGCCATAGAATATCCCACAAAAGCACTTTTGTAAAATCCTGCGTGCTGATGAGGGTTTTCTCCATAACGTAAGTCTTGCACTTTTTCATAGCTTAAAGTTATACTCTCTGGAAACTCTTCTCCAACTTTAGTCGTCAAATAAGAAGCAATTAAACTATCATAACTAGCTGTATGTCTAAAGACCTTAGCGGCGAGCTGTTCTCTTGTTTCTAAGGTCGTATCCCCAGTGCTTTTTAATTCCTGTACCACTCTATCGTAGTCCTTTGGGTCGGTAAGAACAGTAACAAATTTATAATTTTTGGCTGCAGAGCGGAGCATACTAGGCCCACCAATATCAATATTTTCAATTAATTCTTCATGACTTACGCCTTTTTTACTTAAAGTTTCTTTGAAAGGATAAAGATTCACAACTACCATATCAATGGGATCTATATTATTATCTTTTAGGGCTTTTAGATGCTCTTCATTATCTCTTACGCAAAGCAATCCTCCGTGAACATTAGGATGAAGAGTCTTCACACGTCCATCCATAATTTCAGGAAAATTAGTAATTGCAGAAATCCCTAGGGTTTTAATCCCAGCATCCTCGAGGCTTTTTTGAGTTCCCCCTGTGGATATAATCTCATATCCTAAGTTTATTAATTCCTTAGCAAAATCTATCAATCCCGTTTTATCAGATACACTTATTAAAACTCTTTTCATTATTCACACCTCTCAAATAATCTTTTCAAAACTTGGGGATACGCCCTATGCTCATGCTCATGTATTTTAGTAGCTAATTCTTCTAAGCTCCAAGAAGGATCTATCTCTATCCTCTCTTGAAAAATAATCTCCCCAGTATCTATTCCTTCATCCACATAGTGAATAGTAATACCTGTTTGAGTTGATTTGGCTCTAAAGGCATCCCCTATCCCATCTTTACCTGGAAATTCGGGAAGATAAGCTGGATGTATATTAATTATTTTTTTAGAGTAGGCTTGTAATAAGGAAAAAGAAATAATTCTCATATAACCAGCCAAAGCAATGTATTCTATCTCATGTTCTTTTAAAATCTCTATAATAGCCTTTTCAAAAAGCAATTTAGACTCATAGTCAAGGGGGCTAATAAAGATACTTTTCACCCCTAAACGCTCTGCCCTTTCTTGAGCAAAAGCTTGTTTTTGATCTACTATTAGTAATACGACTTGATAGTTGGATTGTTCTTTTACAAGGGCTTCAAAATTGCCCCCATTTCCAGAAGCAAAAACAGCTAGCTTCACCATGTCAATGTAACCCCATCACCTTTTTGTACCGTACCTAAAACAACAGCTTTTTCATTTAATTCTGTTAGTTTAGCCATAAGCTTTTCTTGGTCTTCAGAAGGTACTACAAAAATATAAGCTATCCCCATGTTAAAGACATTATACATCTCGTCCACAGGCATATTTGCCTTTTCTTCTAAAAATTTATAAATAGGTAATTTCACGATTTTAGTAGCATCAATCACTACTCCTAATCCTTTTGGGATTATTCTTGGAATATTTTCGTAAAATCCACCACCAGTAATATGAGACATAGCGTGTATATCTGTATCTTTTAGAATCTCTAGTACTGTTTTTACGTATATTCTTGTGGGTTCTAGTAACATTTCTCCAAGGGATTTAGGAAGATTCTCATACTTTTCTTCTAGAGAAAGATTATTATCTTTAATAATTTTTCTAACTAAAGAAAATCCATTAGAATGTACCCCAGAAGAAGGGAGTCCTATGAGTACATCCCCTTCTTTTACTCTATCCCCTGTGAGTAGTTTGGATTTTTCTACTACACCTACGGTAAACCCAGCAATATCATAATGACCATCTTGATACATGGCAGGCATCTCAGCAGTTTCTCCGCCTATTAAAGCACATCCAGCTTGTACACACCCATCGGCGACCCCTTTGACTATCATTTCTATTTGTTCAGGGTAATTTTTACCTACAGCGATATAATCTAAGAAATAGAGCGGTTGTGCCCCTTGTACAATAATATCATTGACACACATTGCTACTACGTCTTGCCCTATCGTATCGTGCTTATCCATTTCAAAAGCTAGCATTAGCTTAGTGCCCACACCATCCGTACCACTAACAAGTACAGGCTCTTTTATATCTAAGACAGAAAGGTCAAACATGCCTCCAAAAGCCCCTAGACTATCTATCATGCCTTTTACTTTCGTTCTTTCTACGTGATTTTTGATTCTTCTTACTGATTCGTATCCAGCCTCTAAATCCACGCCAGCTTCTTTGTATTTATCACTCATTATTATTCCTCTATGCTTTAAGATTGTCTAATAGACTAAACATACTTGTAGGATATTTCCCTGTAAAACAGGCCATACAAATATTCTTTCCTAAACCTTCATACATTCCCTCTTCTGATAAAAATGCCAAAGAATCTACACCTAAAAATCCTGCTAATTCTTCAGGATTGTACTTAGTGCTTATTAGCTCTTTATACTCAGAAATATCTACTCCATAAAAACAAGGACTAATAAGAGGAGGGGAAGAGATCCTCACATGGACTTCTGTAGCTCCAGCCTCTTTGAGAAGTTGAACAATATGCTTGGAAGTAGTGCCTCTCACAATAGAATCATCTACTAATATCAATCTTTTTCCACCTACCACATCGGACATAGCTGAAAGTTTCATTTTAACCCCTCTTTCCCTTTGCTTTTGGTTGGGTTTAATAAACGTTCTCCCCACATAGCGGCTTTTAACAAAACCTATTTCGTAAGGGATCCCAGAACAATCTGCATAGCCCATAGCCGCAGATAAAGATGAATCAGGCACACCAATTACCATATCAGCATCTACAGGACTTTCTTTAGCAAGAATACGTCCCGTTTCCCTTCTACTTATATGGACATTGAGCCCATTAATAGTACTATCTGGTCTGGAGAAATAAACATACTCCATAGCACACATCTTATCTTGAGTATGTTCTGTGTAAAAATCAGACTTTATTCCATCTTTAGAAACAGTAATCACTTCGGCTGGTTTTACAGAACTAACATAATGAGCCCCAACAATTTCAAAAGCAGAGCTCTCTGAGCTGAAAACATAGCCATTCTCTAAAGTAGCCATAGAGAGAGGGCGTAGTCCATTTTTATCTCTTATGACATAAAGAACATCCTTAGTCATAATAAGAAAGGAGAACGCCCCTTCCAATCTAGGTAGGGCCTTCATGATTTTCTCATGAAAGTCTCCCGATTCTCTTTGGATAAGGTGTCCTATGATTTCACTGTCTGAAGTAGTATGAAAGATACTACCCATAGCTTCTAGTTGCATTTTTAATTCTTTTGCATTAACGATATTTCCATTATGGGATATAGTGAAATCCCCTGTGTGTGAACGAATAAGGATGGGTTGTACATTTTCAATACATCCAGCTCCTGTTGTGGCATAGCGAACGTGTCCTATGGCCATCATTCCAGGTAAATGTTCTAATTTTTCTACATTAAAAACTTCTGCCACTAAACCTTCGCCTTTTTCTCTAACAATGATTTCTCCATTGCTAGCAGCGATACCAGCACCTTCTTGTCCTCTATGTTGTAAAGCATGTAAGCCATAATAAGTTAATTGAGCGGCTTCTTCGACATTATAAATTCCAAAAACGCCGCACTCTTCGTTTAATTTATCCCCTAAGAAGAAATCCCATTCTGATCTCATATTACACCATACCTTTTATACGTCTTAAAACTTCTTGATAAGCGTCTTCTATGTCGCCCAAATCTCTTCTAAAACGATCTTTATCTAGCTTTTTCTTTGTGTCCTTATCCCATAAGCGACAACAGTCTGGGGAAATTTCATCAGCAAGAATAATATTTCCGTTTTGATCTTTTCCAAATTCAATTTTGAAATCTACCAAGATAATTCCAGCCTTTAAGAAAAACTCTTGTAATAGTTCATTGATTTTTTTCGCTTGAGCATAAATATTATCTAAGTCTTCTCTTGTAGCTAGCCCTAAAGCCATAGCATGGTAGTCATTAATCATAGGATCAGCAAGCTCATCTTTTTTATAACAAATTTCAAAAATAGCTTGATTTAATTCTAGCCCTTCTTCTATTCCTAGAAGTTTTGCCGTAGAACCTGCTAAAATATTTCTAATAATGACTTCTAGAGGTACGATATCTACCTTTTTACAACGTTGAGCTCTATCAGATAGATTTTCGAGTAAGTGAGTTTGGACTCCATTGGTGTTTAGATATTCATAAATAATAGTAGTAATTTCTTTGTTGAGGATACCCTTGTTGACAATAGTTCCTTTTTTAAGGCTATTAAAAGCAGTGGCATCATCCTTATAATAAATGATTACTTCATTTGGATTTTCTGTTTGGTACACTTTTTTTGCTTTACCTTCATAAATCATATTTTCTTCTGCTAAAATCATCCTACCCTCCCTATTTGTTTTTGAAATAATTTACACCATTGGTAAATATATCTTGTACTTTATTGCCATAAATATTTTTCAACAATCCTTCTTCATAGCGTTCTGCATGCCCCATTTTCCCTAAAATACGCCCACAGGGAGAAGTTATTCCCTCAATCGCATAATAAGAACCATTGATATTATATTCTTTATCCATAGTAGCTTGTCCTTCAAGGTCACAATATTGAGTGGCTACTTGCCCATTTTCAAATAACTCCCTTGCCAGTTCTTCACTCACCACAAATTTCCCTTCCCCATGAGAAAAAGGAATATGGTGCACTTCTCCCTCTTCAAAAGAGCTCATCCAAGGAGAATTAGTAGCATTAATCCTTACAGGTATTACCCTAGAAATATGTCTATTAATATTATTTCTAAAGAGCGTTGGAGATTTTTCTGTAAGAGAATCCATATTACCGTAAGGTAGTAGTCCAGATTTTACCAGAGCTTGAAAGCCATTACAAATACCAAGTATCAATCCATCATTTTCTAAAAGATGATTAATACTTTTTTTAATTTTACTATTTAATAAAATATTAGCAATAAACTTACCCGATCCATCAGGCTCATCTCCAGCACTAAATCCTCCTGGAATTGCTAATATTTGTGTATTTCTGATACTTTTATCTAAAAGGTCTATACTCTCTTTAATACTATCTACATTGAGATTATTAAAAACAAATATCTCTACTTCAGCCCCCGCTTTTTCAAACGCTTTTTTGGTATCATACTCACAATTAGTCCCAGGAAATACTACTGATAAAACTCTAGGCTTATCGTAGGTTTTTTGGGCTTTTAAAATTTCTTTTTTAGGAGATTTAATATCAAGGATATTTCCTTTATTTTCTATATTATAAGGGTAAATCTTTTTATAGGGCTCTTCCCAAGCTATAATAAGCTTATTAATATCTATAGACACATCATTTATTATCAAAGATCCTTTTTCTGTGGTTTTACCTATTAAAATACCAAAATCAAGGGAGGTTTTGGTTTCACAAACTATATCCCCTATACTAAGGGTGAAGAGCTCCTCTTCCGTATTGATTATCGCTCCTATTTTATTCCCAAAAGACATTTTAGCTAAGGTTTCTGCAATCCCTCCACTTTTCACCGTCATGGCAGAAAGAATATTATTATTTTTCATTCCTTCTAAAAGAGCATTGAAATTCTCTTTGATTTTAGGATAATTAGGATAGTTTTCCTCTAGCATTTTAGCTTTAATGAGGTAAATATAAGAAAGCTCTTTTTTGAATTCAGGAGAAATAATATTATCCACATGTTCTGTTGTAACAGCAAAAGAAATCAAAGTAGGTGGAACATCTAAATGCTGATAAGACCCACTCATAGAATCTTTCCCTCCTATGGCAGGAGTTTCAAATTGCATTTGAGCCTCTATTGACCCTAGTAAAGCTTCAAAAGGTTTCCCCCAACGCTGCTCTTTATCTCCTAAACGCTCAAAATATTCTTGAAAAGACAATCGAGCTTTTTTATAATCAGCTCCTGATGCTACCAAACGAGCAAGAGATTCAATAACAGCATATTGAGCCCCAAGATAAGGGGAGTATTCAGATACATAAGGATTGAACCCATAAGTTAAAAGAGAACAAGTATTCGTTATTTTTTCCGTAGGTAGTTTTTGAATACTAGCCTCGGCTTCTGTGAGCTGATATTTTCCACCATAAGGCATAAGCACTGTGCTTCTACCAATAGACGAATCAAACATCTCTACCATACCACGTTGAGAGGCATTATTTGGGCTTTGTAGAGTTTTGATTAACATTTCTTTACTATTGGTGATTTTTTGGGTTATAAAAGGATTTTCTTTTTGAGAGCTTGTAACGAGTACAGATTGCTCTTGCCTTACTCCATTAGTATCTAAAAATTCTCTAGAGATATTTACAAGGTTTTCACCCTTATATTGGACTATAAGGCGTTTTTCTGCTGTAACTACTGCCACTATTGAGGACTCGAGATTTTCTTTTTTGACTAACTCTTGAAATTTATCTTTATCTTTTTCTTCTATAACAACAGCCATTCTTTCTTGAGATTCTGAAATCGCTAATTCTGTTCCATTAAGACCTTGGTATTTTACAAGTACCTCATCAAGGTTTATTCTTACCCCATCAGCGATTTCTCCAATAGCTACACTAACCCCTCCAGCCCCAAAATCGTTAGATTTTTTAATAAGTCTTGTTACTTCAGGATTTCTAAAGAGACGTTGAATACGTCTTTCTATAGGGGCATTCCCTTTTTGCACTTCGGAAGCACATTTTTCTAAGGATAGTTCATTATGTTCTTTAGATGAGCCTGTTGCTCCTCCAATCCCATCTCTTCCTGTTCTCCCCCCGAGTAATACTACAATATCTCCAGCTTTGGGGCTTTCACGCCTTACCCAGTCCTTTTTCACAGCACCTACTACAGCGCCCACTTCCATTCTTTTTGCTTTATATCCATCATGATAAATCTCTTTAACGAAGCTCGTTGTCAGTCCAATCTGGTTTCCGTAGGATGAATAGCCATGAGCAGCCCCTTTAGATATTTTTTCTTGAGAGAGCTTATTAACTAGGGTTTTTTCGAGAGATTCTCTGATATCTCCTGCTCCTGTAATTCTCATCGCTTGATAAACGTAGGAACGACCAGATAGAGGATCTCTAATAGCTCCCCCCAAACAAGTACTAGCTCCACCGAAAGGTTCTATTTCTGTAGGATGATTGTGGGTTTCATTTTTGAACATAAGAAGCCATTTTTCTACAATACCATCTACATCGACATCTACCTCTATACTACAAGCATTAATTTCTTCAGAGATTTCCATATCATCAAGCTTACCTATTTTTCTGAGATATTTACCTGTAATAGTAGCCATGTCCATAAGAGTCATAGGTTTTTGCCCTTTGTGGACTTTATCTCGAAGAGAAAGGTATTGATTGTAAGATTCTTGTATCTGTTTTTGGAGTCTATCACTTTTTATTTGAATATCTTTAAGATAAGTTTCAAAAGTAGTATGTCTACAATGATCCGACCAATAAGTATCTAACACTTTTATTTCTGTTTCTGTAGGATCTCTCCCTTCTTCTGAATTGAAATAGTGTTGAATATGCTTTAAGTCTGCAATGTTCATCGCTAATTGATGATTTTTCAAAAAATCCACCAATTCTTTTTCTGTATAATTTACAAACCCTTCAAAAACAGGAATATTATCGATTTCTATATTTTCTTCATTATCTAAATGATTGAGATCTTTTTCTCTCATTTCTATAGGATTAATAAGATATTTTTTTATTTTTTGAATGTTTTTAATTTTGCCATGAAATACTAAAACTCGCCCACTTCTAATAGAAACACCCTCTCTATTGTTAAGGAGCATGAGACATTGTTCTGCCGAATCAGCCCTTTGGTCATATTGACCTGGTACAAATTCCAAGGCAAGGTAGTTTTTATTGTTTAAATCTAGTATATCGTATACATTGTCAGTAACTATTTCTGCTAAAACCTTAGATTTAAGTAAGAAGATATCTTCTTCTGTCCCATTAAAAACATCATAAACGTTATAGATGTCAATTTTTTCAAGCCCATCTTCTTGCAAATGCTCATTTAGCTCTTTTTTTAAAGATTCACTTTCAACTTCAAAGCCTTCTTTTTTCTTAACAAAGAATCTCTTGTTCATAAAATTGATACTCCTTCTGCCAATCCTATTAAATGATTGATATTGTCTCCTAAAAAATTGATGTGTCCCATTTTTCTAGCTTCTTTCCATTCTGATTTTCCATAGAGATGAATTTTTTGATTGTTTTTTGATTCTAATTTTTCTATTTTAAGCTTATCTTCTCCTAAAATATTAAGCATCACAACAGGGCTTAATAACTTAGGCGTAGGCATTTCTTCCCCTAAAATACTCTTAATATGTAGATCAAATTGAGAATAATCACAGGCATCCATCGTGTAATGAGCACTATTATGAGGTCTAGGAGCCATTTCATTGAAATAGATATCATCTCCCTTTACAAAAAACTCAATTCCCAACGGCCCTACAAAATTAAGAGAACTAATGATTTTTTGGGCGATTTCTTGGATTTTTCGATTTAAGAAATCGTCTATTCTAGCAGGCACTATCGTAAGATGGAGAATCCCATTTTTATGAATATTTTCTCCCACAGGACAAGACACCACTTCTCCATTAATCCCCCTCACCACAAGGCAAGATACTTCAAGATCAAAATTGATCATTTTTTCGAGGATATAATCCCCTTCTTTAATTA
>CAMQVI010000049.1 GCA_947038195.1 uncultured Brevinema sp. | reverse complement strand
CCCTTCGTGGGAAAGGTAATGGACGTAATAGTCAAGGACGTATCACTGTTCGTCACCGTGGTGGGGGAAGTAAGCAATTATACCGTGCTATCGATTTTAAGCGCAACAAATGGGATATAGAAGCAAAAGTTGTTTCTATAGAATACGATCCAAATCGTAGTGCCCGTATTGCTCTTCTCCATTATATGGACGGAGTAAAAGCTTATATCATAGCTCCTAATGGCTTAAAAGTCGGAGACCGTGTCATTGCTGGTGCTCAAACTGAGGTTAAAATAGGTAATGCTATGCCTCTTGAGAATATACCAGTTGGTACTGTTCTTCACAACATCGAGATGAAACCAGGTAAAGGTGCTCAAATGGCTCGTTCCGCAGGAACTAGTGCAAAATTGGACGGTAAAGAAAACGGTTATGCGTTTTTGAACCTACCTTCTGGGGAAATTAGAATGGTTCTTCTTCGCTGTATGGCTACCATCGGTGAAGTTGGAAATGCAGAAAGAGTAAACATAGTTTATGGTAGTGCTGGGGCAAAACGTCATCTCGGATGGCGCCCAACAGTTCGTGGTGTTGCCATGAACGCACATGATCACCCCCATGGTGGTGGACGTGGTAAGCAAAAAGGTTATAAAAGACCTACTTCGCCTACTGGTGTTCCTTCCAAAGGGTATCGTACACGCCAAAAAACAAAAACGTCAAACCGTTATATTGTTGCTAAGAGAAAGAGATAGGTCGGAGGAAAGATGGCACGTTCAGTTAAAAAAGGGCCTTATATTGATGCTTCTTTATATAAAAAGGTATCAGCGGTTCAAGACACAATTGCATCAGGCAATTCCAAACCAATTAAAACTTGGTCTCGCCGATCTACCGTTCTCCCTGAGATGATAGGCTTGACATTTCAAGTACATAATGGTAAAATGTTTGTACCAGTTTACGTAAATGAAAACATGGTCGGACACAAATTAGGTGAATTTTCACCTACTCGCGTGTTTCGCGGACATGCTGGCTCTAAAAAAG
This sequence comes from uncultured Brevinema sp., assembly GCA_947038195.1. Lineage (GTDB taxonomy): Bacteria > Spirochaetota > Brevinematia > Brevinematales > Brevinemataceae > Brevinema_A. The sequence continues at coordinate 13,017 of CAMQVI010000049.1, read as the reverse complement.
CTGGTAAGAAATAATAGGAGTAATTCATGAATGATGCTGTTGCTGTTGCTAAGGCAAAATCCCTAAGAATTTCTTCCATGAAACTTCGTCGTATTGCACGTCTTATAAAAGATATGAAAGTCGAGACAGCTCTTGCAATGCTCAAACATATGCCCCAAAAAGGTGCAAAAATGATTTACAAAGTAGTGCATGCTGCTAGAGCTAACTTCCTTCACAAAAATCCGAATGGAGATGCTACACCTTTGTGTGTGTCAACAATTTTTGTGACTGAAGGCACTGCATATGCTCGCTTCAAACCACGGGCTCGTGGTAAAGCTGATCGTATGTATCGTGGTACAGCTCACTTGACATTGTATCTGGGTAATAAGGAGTAATTCATGGGACAAAAAGTACACCCAGTAGGATACCGCGTTGGTGTTAGTAAACCTTGGGAATCTGTATGGTTTGCTGAAAAGAATTTCGCTTTATATTTACATGAAGATTACAAAATCCGTACTCTTCTTAATAAAGAATATAAAAGAGCTTTCTTATCCAAAATCGAGATCTCTCGTTTTCCTGGACTTGTAAACGTTACGGTTCACTCTGGGAAACCAGGTATATTAATCGGACGTAAAGGTTCAGAAATCGATGTAATCGCAGGCAAGCTTGCGAAAGTCCTCAATGGAAGTAAAGTATCCCTTTCTGTAAAAGAAGTAAAACAGGGAGAGCTTGATGCATCTATTATTGGAGCAGATATTGCTGCCCAACTAGAGCGTCGTATTGCTTACAAGAGAGCTATTAAACAAGCTATCCGTAATGCAATGCAAGCTGGTGCACAAGGAATTAAAATTCGTATCTCTGGTCGTCTCAACAATGCTGAGATTGCTCGTAGTGAAGAATTCAAAGAAGGACGTATGTCTCTCAATACTTTAAGTGCTGATATTGATTACCGTTTAACGGAAGCGTTGACACAAATGGGAATCATTGGTATTAAAGTATGGTTGGCAAAATAAGTCCAAACAACTGATAATAAAATTGTTATCAAAAAATAAACCGAGGAGAATCCTCTATGTTGATGCCATCTAAGGTTAAGTACAGAAAACCACATAGAGCCAAGATTAATCATTCACCTGTTCACGACGGGGATTTGGTCAATTTCGGAGACTATGGAATGATAGCTTTAGAAGCGGCATGGCTTACCAACAGACAAATTGAATCTGCTCGTATTGCCATTAACCGTTACCTCAGAAGAGGAGCTAAAGTTTGGATCAGAATCTTCCCAGATCATCCTTATACCCGTAAGGGAGAAGGGGTTCGTATGGGTAAAGGTAAAGGATCCCCAGACGGTTGGATAGCACCTATTCGCCCTGGTAAAGTTATGTTTGAAATTACAGGCGTAGACGAAACCAGAGCTAAAGAAGCTTTCAGACTTGCTGGACACAAATTACCTATTAAGGTAAAATTTGTCAAGAGAATCGAGGGATAATATGGCTAAAATCAAAGAACTTCGTTCCTTGTCAGAAGCAGAACTTCTTTCAATGAGAAAAGAAATGCAAGAAAGTATTATGCACTCTCGTTTCCGATCAAAATTTGAACCTTCCAAAAATATTATGGAAATTCGAAAGATGAGAAGAACGATTGCTCGTATAAACACTTTGATCCGTGAAACGGAACTCAAAGGGTAAAAGTAAAGGAGAGCAGAATGACAAAGCAAAAAACCTTTACGGGAGTAGTTGCAAGTGATAAAATGGACAAGTCTCGTACTGTCGTTATCACATCACGTGAAAAACATCCTTTATACAAAAAGTATGTTCCGAAACGTAAAAAGTTAATGGTTCATGATGACCAAAATACTTCTGCTCTTGGTGATAAAGTGCTAATAGGCGAAACAAGTCCTATTAGTAAGCGTAAAAGCTGGGTTCTTCTTGAAGTCCTAGAGAAACACCAGGGCTAAAAGTAACAGGGAGAATTTATATGATTATGCTTGGAACACGCTTAGACGTCGCTGATAACAGTGGCGCGAAAGTAATAGAATGTATCCATGTTGTCGGTAGTACACGCCGCCGATATGCATCTGTAGGTGATATTATTGTTGCGGCCGTAAAAAATGTATCACCAAACGCTCCTATTAAAAAGGGAGACGTTGTACGCGCTGTTGTAGTTCGTACTAAAAAAGAAGTAAACCGTACTGATGGTTCTGCTATTCGCTTTGACCGCAATTCAGCTGTCATTGTGAACAAGAAAAACGAACCCAGCGGAACACGTATATTTGGACCCGTAGGACGGGAGTTAAGAGAAAAAGACTTTGTGAAAATCGTCTCTCTAGCTCCTGAAGTATTTTAGGAGGTTACCGTGAGAATTAAGAAGAATGATGAAGTTATCGTGATTTCCGGTAAAAACAAAGGACGCAGAGGTGAAATATCTCATGTATTCCCTGCTAAGAACACTGTTCTTGTCCGCGGCGTCAATTTTGTAAAAAAGACTGTAAAGAAAAGTCAAGAATATCCTAACGGAACCATTCTTGAAAGAGAAGCCCCTATTCATATGTCTAACGTAATGTTATATTGCCCCAAAACAAACAAAGGCACTCGTATTGAGTACGTTGTAGACGATAAAGGTAACAAAAAACGTAAAGCGAAAGGTGTTGATCACTTTTTCGACAATTAAGAGGCTACAGTATGGCTGAAGAAAAAAAAGACATTGCAGCAGGTGCTGAAACTACTGAAAAAAAGGCTGCTCCTAAAAAAGCTGCTCCTAAAAAAGTAGAAGGCGAAACCGCTGTCAAAAAAGCTCCTGCAAAAAAAGCTGCTCCTAAAAAAGAAGTTGCTGAAGCTACGGAAGTAAAAAAAGCTGCTCCTAAAAAGGTTGCAGCAGAAGTTGCTGAAGTAAAAGAAGCTGCTCCTAAAAAAGAAGTTGCTGAAGTCACAGAAGTAAAAAAAGCTGCCCCTAAAAAAGCTGTTGCCCCAAAAGCTTCAAGCAAAACAGGATATCAGCCTAGATTTAAAGCTCGCTTTGAAGATGAAATCAGAGACGCTTTGAATAAAGAGTTCAATTACAAATCAACGATGGCTATCCCTCGTATTGAAAAAATTGTTATCAATATGGGTGTTGGTGGTGCTGTCAATGATAAAAACATGGCTGACGCTGCTGTTAACGATCTCAGCTTATTAGCTGGTCAAAAAGCGATGAAGACTCTTGCTCGTAAATCCGTATCTAACTTTAAATTACGTGAAGGTATGGCTATAGGAGCGAAAGTAACACTTCGTAAAATTCGCATGTTTGATTTCTTAGACAAGCTAGTTTCTATCGCCCTCCCACGGGTCCGTGACTTTCGTGGTGTAAAAGCGACAGGATTTGATGGTAGAGGAAACTTCTCTTTTGGAGTATCCGAACAAATCATTTTCCCAGAAATTATCTATGATAAGATTGATAAAGTTCGTGGAATGGATATTACCATTGTAACAACAGCAAAAACGGATCAGGAAGCAAAAAGTTTATTAACTCATTTTGGATTTCCTTTCCGTAACAAGTAAGCGGAGGCTATAAAATGGCTAAACAATCAATGATTCAACGCTGGAAGAAAAAACCTAAATTCAGTGCAAGAGCTTACAACCGTTGTAATATCTGCGGTCGTCCTCGTTCTTACATGAGAGATTTTGGTGTCTGTCGTTTATGTTTCCGTAAACTTGCGTTACAAGGACATATACCAGGTGTTGTAAAGTCTTCTTGGTAGGAACCCCCTTCAAGACGAGACTTAGAGAATTTAATTCTCGAAACGAAAAATAATTAAGGCGAGGAATCCTATGGATATTATCGCAGATAGCTTAACGAAAATAAGAAACGCCACAATGCGTAGTCTTCCTAAAACAAGTGTTAAGAAGACCAAACTTATTGAAGAGCTTCTAAAAATAATGAAACGTGAAGGGTACATTGAAGAGTTCAAAGATAGTGCACAACCTTTCATGATAGATGTTACTTTAAAGTACATCAACGAAAAATCAGTTATTGACAGTTTAAAACGTGTCAGTAAATTATCACGCCGTGTATATGTAGGTAAAGATAAGTTACCAAGAGTTTATAATAACTATGGTATCGCTATCCTCACCACATCTAAAGGTGTAATTACAGATAAAGAGGCTCGCTCCCTCGGAGTAGGCGGCGAAGTCCTTTGTTATATTTGGTAGGAGTAGACTATGTCTCGTTTGGCAAAAAAATCCCTGCCCATTCCTAATGGCGTAACCGTTACGGTAGAAAATGGGATAGCAACATTTAAAGGTTCTTTGGGTACCTTAGTTCAAGATTACGATGCCAACCTCATCAGCCCTGTAGTGGAAGGTGAAGGACTTATGGTTAATCGCTTGGAAGATATTAAAGAAGCTAAAGCAAAGCAAGGTCTTTATTGGGCATTGTTTAGAAATCACTTAACAGGTGTTTCCGCTGGTTTCGAGAAAAAACTAGAAATCCTAGGTATTGGTTATCGTTGGGAAGCTAAAGACAGAGTACTTACTTGTACCGTCGGATTTTCCCACCTTGTAACATTTGATGTCCCTGAGGGCATTACCTTGGAGCAACCAGCCGCTAATACTATTATCGTAAAAGGTATAGATAGACAATTAGTTGGTCAAGTTGCTGCAAACATCCGCTTTATTAAAAGACCTGAACCTTATAAAGGTAAAGGGATTCGTTATTCCGGTGAAGTTGTACGCCTCAAAGAAGGTAAGAGTTCTGGTAAAAAATAGTAGATTAATTGAGAATATAGGGATAGGGTTTCAATCCTATCTCTACACTCTTAATACATTACGATGTTTGTTGTTAGGGGGATGGTCTAAAGGCTTATCACTCCTATTTCAAGCAAAAGGAGTAATTCATGATAGATATCATGACGAACAAAAACAAACGTTTCAAAAAACGTAAATTAAGAAGTAAAAAGCATCTAAAATTAGCTGCCGATCGTCCAAGATTGACAGTATTTAGATCTAACAAATACTTGTATGCTCAAGTAATTGATACCACAAATAAAGTTTTGGTATCTTTCTCCTCTGTTTCTAATGAATTAGGGAAAAACAAACTCACTAGTAATATTGAGTCTGCTACTATCATTGGAACTAAAGTTGGTGAAAAACTTAAAGCATTAAAAATAACTAAGGTCGCATTCGACCGCAACGGTTACTTGTATCATGGTAAAGTAAAGGCTCTTGCTGAAGCTTGTCGTGCTGCAGGAATCGAATTCTAAGGCTAAGGAAAGACAATGGCTGAGAATCAAGTACCACAACAAGAGCAATCACCAGAAGCTAATAAACCAGCTCCTAGAGAAAGAGCTCCCCGTGGAGATAACAGAAGAAACAATAACAACAACAGAAGAGACAGACGTGATAAATCTGATGCGATTCCATCTGAATGGGAAGAAAAAGTTGTAAGTCTTAGACGTGCAACCAAAGTTATTCCTGGTGGACGTCGTTTTCGTTTTAACGCTATGGTCGTTGTTGGAAACAGAAAAGGAAAAGTCGGAATTGGATATGGTAAAGCTAATGAATTAGTCGATGCTATTAAAAAAGCCAAAGACAAAGCTATTGCTAACGCAGTACCTATTCGTCTTAAAGGTACCACTATTCCTCACGAAATCCTAGGAGAATATAAAGCTTGCCGTATTCTCATGAAACCTGCTACTAAAGGTACAGGTGTTATAGCTGGTGGTTCAGTACGTCCCGTTCTTGAACTATTAGGTATTCATGATATTTTAACCAAGTCTTTAAGATCCCCAAACCCTATCAACCTCATTAAAGCAACATTTAATGGATTGTCAAGGTTATATAATATCGAAGATATTGCTGCAAAACGTGGTAAAACAGTATCTGAGATTTTTTCAAAATAGAGGAGCGCAACAATGGGTCATATAGAACTCAAACCAAACGAGGGCGCTAATAAAAAGCGTAAGCGAGTAGGACGTGGTACTGGTAACGGTACAGGTAAAACCTGCGGAAAAGGACATAAAGGTCAAAAAGCTAGAGCTGGTGGCGGAGTACCGTTATATTTTGAAGGCGGTCAAATGCCTCTTTATAGACGTGCACCAAAACGTGGTTTTAAAAATATTTTCAAGGTTTACAATAACATTGTGAACTTAGAATCTCTAAACGCTTTCCCTGATGGATCTGAAGTAACAGTGGACTTACTTTGTCAAGCTGGTCTTGTAAAAGATAATGGTAATCCTGTTAAAATTCTTTCCAAAGGATTTAGCGAAGAGGCATTTACAGCTAAAAATTTAAAAATTCATGCACATAAAATTTCTGAGCAGGCAAAGGTAGTTCTAGAAAAATCTGGATCTTCTTTTGTTCTTCTTGCGTAATATGAAAGTAAGAGGGTAATATGTCTGTTTTGATGAATATGTTTCAAATCCCAGAGCTTAGAAAGAGACTCTTTTTTACATTAAGTATTATGATAGTTGTTCGCATTGGTTCCCAAATTCCTGTTCCTGGTGTTCAATTAAATAATCTTCTTCTTGCTATAGGTAACGAAAACAACAGTTTTCTTGCCTTTGTCAACCTCCTTAGTGGGGGTGCCTTAGAGAGAGCCTCTATCTTTGCTCTTGGTGTAATGCCTTACATTACAGCTAGTATCGTGATGCAATTACTCACCGTGATCATACCTTCTTTAGAAAAAATTGCTAAAGAAGGGCCTGAAGGACGAAGAAAAGTCCATCAAATTTCTCGTATCGGTACCTTAGCAGTAGCAGGGGTACAGGGAGTTATTTATGGTAACTATCTTGCTCAATTCAACAGTCAAACTTCCTTACCTTTTATTCTTCTTAGTACTACTCAATTTGTAATTTTATTCACCTTATCTGTTACGACAGGTACCTACATTCTTATGTGGTTAGGAGAACAAATTACAGAAAGAGGACTTGGTAACGGTATTTCTATGATTATTCTTAGTGGTATTGTCGCACGTTTCCCTCAAGCATTTTACACCCTACTTAATAGACCTCAAGATCCTATTATTACTCTTCTTTTAGGGGTAATGTTCTTAGGTATTATTATGGCTGTTATCTTTGAAGAATTAGCTCTAAGAAAGCTACCTGTTCAATACTCCCGTGGTGGAGCAATGGCAGGTCCTACTTATCTACCTTTCAAGGTTAACCCTACCAACGTAATTCCAATTATATTTGCTTCTGCTGTGTTAGTCTTCCCTGTGCAATTAGCACAATGGTTTGGAACGAAAGCCCCTTGGTTACAAACAGTATCCACAGCTCTCCAACCTGGTGAATTATGGTATTCTATCGTCTATTTTATTCTTATTTTATTCTTTGCTTTCTTCTATATAGAAATAGAATTGAATCCCCATGATATCTCCGAAAACCTTAGAAGACAAAATGCTTTTATCCCTGGTATTAGACCAGGTGCTGAAACAGAAGCCTATATTTCTAAAACACTTTACAATCTCACGCTTCCCGGAGCTGCATTTTTAGGTTTAATCGCGCTACTTCCTACCTTTATCGTTAATAGGTTAAAAGTCCCAGCTGATATCGCTTATTTGCTCGGAGGGACATCTCTTATTATCTTAGTAGGGGTATCCTTAAATACTTTAAGGCAGATCGAATCTTTCCTCAACATGAATCAAAAAGAAGGGTTTTTAACTCCTAAAAAGAGAACGTATTAATATGAAGAGAATAGTTTTTTTGGGTTATCCTGGTTCTGGTAAAGGAACACAAAGTACTCAACTGAGTAAAGAATTTAATATATTTGCACTTTCAACAGGCGATGCATTCCGTCAAATGTTAAAAGAAGGCAAGGGTGATGTTGCAGATCAAGTTCGATCTTGTATTTCAGAGGGTAGATTGGTTTCTGACGAGCTCACATTTGAAGTCGTTAAAAATAGTTTAGCCAATGAGAACAATGATTGGATTTTAGATGGGTATCCACGCAACTTAAATCAGGCTAAAATTCTTGAAGAATTTTGTCCACCGACTGATGTCATCCTTGTTGATATTGATGAAGAAATTATTTTTCGTCGATTAACGGGCCGAAGGCTTGCAAAAAGTTCTGGAAAAATGTATAATATCTATCTAAGCCCACCTAAAAAAGATGGAATTTGTGATGAAACGGGAGAAGAGTTGACTCAAAGAGAAGATGATACTCCTGAAGTTATCCAAAAACGCTTAGATGTTTATCGGATAGAAACAGAACCTTTGGTAAACTTTTATCAAGAAAAAGGTATTCTTCGCACGATCAAAGGCGATTTGGCTATTGACAAAGTTTACAATAATTTAAAGGAGGTTTTAGGTTTCTAATGATGGATAAAGAAGATGTTATAAAAATTGACGGAATTGTTTTGGAGCAGATGCCCGGAGCAGTTTTCAAAGTAGAATTAGAAAACAAGCAACAAATTTTAGCTCATATTTCTGGCAAGATGAGAATTAATCATATTAAGATTCTTGCAGGAGATAAAGTTAGTTTAGAACTTTCCCCTTATGATTTATCAAAAGGGAGAATAGTATATCGTTATAAATAGAGAGGCTATTTCATGAAGGTAAGAGCATCAGTAAAACCTATGTGCGAAAAATGTCGTACTATTTTAAGACACGGTATTCTCAGAGTCATCTGTGAAAACCCAAAGCACAAACAAAGACAAATGGGTAAAAAAAGAGTCTAATTCTGGAGGTAATCTATGGCACGTATTGCCGGACGAGAAGTACCAAATAATAAAGCTGCTTGGATTGGTCTTACTTATGTATATGGCATAGGTAGACATTCAGCGTTAAAAATTGTAGAAACTGCAAAAATCGAGAAGTCTAAGAAAATAGGCGAACTTTCTGAAGAAGAGTTAAACCGCATTCGTGAAGAAATTGATGCTAGTTTCAAAGTCGAAGGCGATCTCAGAACAGAACGTTCTATGAATATCAAAAGACTTATTGATATCGGATCTTACAGAGGATTGCGTCACAAAAAACGCTTGCCTGTTCGTGGCCAACGCACACGCACCAACGCCCGTTCTTGGAAAGGTGCCCGTGCTAATGCAATCAAAAAGAAGTAAGAAGGTAAATGATGGCAAAAGCAAAAAGCTCTAATAAAAGAAAAAAAGAGAAGAAGAATATAGTCGAGGGGATAGTTCATATCCAAGCGACTTTCAATAATACTCTTGTAACTGTCACTGACATGAATGGAAATACCATTTCATGGGCAAGTTCTGGTGTGGGCGGATTTAAAGGTACTAAAAAAGGTACCCCATTTGCTGCTCAGTTAGCTTGTGAAAAAGCTATGGAAGGTGCTGTGTTTCATGGTCTTCAATATGCTAATATCCGTGTTAAAGGACCGGGACCTGGGCGTGAATCTGCTATAAGAGCAGTAGATCTTGCTGGGGTAAAAGTAAGAAGTCTTCGTGACGTTACTCCTATTCCTCACAATGGATGTCGTCCTCGTAAAAAACGACGCGTCTAATCATACATCATTATATCACAATAGGAAGGTAGATTATGGCGCATAGAGATTTATTAAAAGATTTAATTCTTCCCTACGAGCTCAAATACGAGCAAAATACATATAGCAGCACCTATGGTAAATTTTATATTTATCCTTTTGATAGAGGAGTGGGTGTTACTATTGCTAACTCATTAAGAAGAACACTTCTTAGTGCAATTCCAGGATATGCCTTTACTTCCGTTAAAATGGATGGGGTAAATCATGAATTTGATGTTATTCCTGGAGTTAAAGAAGATATTACTGATATAGTACTTGCTCTTAAAAAAGTACAATTATTTTTAAACGACCAAACCAACAAAAAACGTATTCGTGTAGAAAAATCTGGTCCTGGGATACTGACAGCTGCTGATTTTGGGGTTGATATGTCTATTGATATCGCCAACCCTGATCTCGTTATTGCGACTCTCGGTGAAAAAGCAAAAATTTCTATGGAGCTAGATATTGAATTTGGAGAGGGTATCGTTCTGCGGAAGATGCCCTTGCCCAAGTTGATGAAATTTCTGTTATTCCTATTGATGCTATTTTCTCACCTATTGATAGAGTTAATTTTCTCATTGAAGAATATCGTGTTGGCGAAAAAACAGACTGTGAAAAAATAGTTCTTGAATTATGGACAGGTGGCACTATCAATCCTGTTGATGCTATTGCAGACGCTTCCTTCATCCTTAAGAGTTATTTCTCTATGTTCATAAATTTTGAGGCTATTGAAGAAGTTGTTATGCCTGGTGTTGCAGAGCCTATCTCTCCTGAAGAGGAAGCTTTACTCAAAACAGTAGAAAGTTTAGATTTTTCTATTCGTTCTCTCAATTGTTTGCAGAGTGCAGAAATAGCTACTATCGGTCAGCTTTTAACTTACTCTAAAGACGACCTCATGAAAATTAAAAACTTTGGTAAAAAATCTCTTACAGAAATCAGTGAAAAACTGGCTATGTATGATTTGAAAATCAAAGAAGACTAATTTCAAGAATAAAATATTAAGGAGCTTATGATGCGTCATGGCAAAAAAGTCGCAAAATTAAGTCGTACGAAAAGTGCTCGTAGTGCCCTTTTTCGAAATCTTGCTCAATCCTTATTCAAATATGAAAGTATAACTACTACTTTGACTAAGGCTAAAGCGATTAGACCCTATGCAGAAAAAATAATTACTAAAGCCAAAACAAATGATCTTCACCATAAAAGACAAATTATGGCTAAAATGTACGATAAAGGTATCGTATTCAAACTATTCGATGATATTGCTCCTCGTTTTGCTAATCGTAATGGTGGATACCTCCGTATCACTAAATTAGGACAACGTCAAACAGATGGTGCCGAAATGGCAATTATCGACTTTGTAGATGCTGATTAATAGTAATCATTAATAAAAAAACCTCTCGTAAAGAGAGGTTTTTTTGTTCATTGATATATTTCTTATTCTATTATCTCATAAGGAGGGACATTGGTAAGATCTTCTAAAGGGACACTAAAGCTAGTTGCTTCATAAGGAAAACCATTAGCAATCTTTTCGAATTTAACGATCCCACTATCTTGAAAGCCTTGGATGATATCTTTTCGTTCAGTCTCCAATATATAAACTAAGGTTTCATCTATTTTTGGTGTATTAAAGACCCTTTTGGGAGGGTAAATTTTAGTATAATCAATATTAGTGGTTGACATTTCTAGAGAGTGTTCTAAAATCCCAGGCAAATCAGCTAAAGATAAAAATCTACTATCGACTTTCATAAGATTGTTTGTACTGTTAAAATCTTTAATCATGAGGAGGGCTGATAAACGAAGAGACTCAAAGGAATAAGGATTTGTTGGAGCTATTTTTAATATAAACTCTTCTAATGGTTTTCCACCATGGCCTTGAGACCCATGATCGCTAGCAATAATAATTTTAGTATTATCATAAACATTTTGTTCTTTTAAATGTTTTACAAGAGAAGAAAGATACTCAAAGACATCTTTGGTATTGTACATTCTGAATTCTTCCATTTTTTCACTATCCCCTAAGGCTTGGTCATAAGAAACAGGGCTTGAAAGAGAACCCCAAGGAATATGAGTATACTGAGACCAGTGAAGTGAAAAAGTAGTATTGTCTGTCTCTTGAATTTCAAATAGGGGAAATGAAGATTTTTCCGCTGTCCAAAGATTGGGGCTATTATATTTCCATGAGTAATTATTAGCTAAAGAGTGCCTCAAAAAATAAGGAATATGTTTATAAATAGAGGCTGATAATATAGGAAGGTATTTTTCTAAAGAGTCTTGCTGATAAGAGATAGTGTAATTATTTTTCCCCAGTTTTTGAATAAACCCCGTAATAGGCATATTATAAAGATGGTTGGCAGAGTATAGATTGGTTAATAGGTCTTGTAAAATAAATTGAGGAGCTCCTGAATATCCCTCAAACATGTTTTTAACAGATCCAGCCGTTACCCCAGAAAAACTAATAATATTATTATAGAAGGTAAAATCTTTACTCCAATTTGTTAGAGAGCCCTCAAGAGAATTATTTGTTAAAAAATATTGGGTGATTTTTGGATCAAATCCATCAAAAACTAGCACCAATACATTAGGGTGATTTTTTGATAAAATATAGTCACTAGAATCTGTATTTGGGGTGTTAATACTTTTTAGTGTTTCTTGAAGAGTAGTGCCATTTTCTATACTATAAAAAATCAAGAAAAAAGCGAGGAGGGGCACATAGAAGTTTTTTTTGAAGCTATAGTAAATAGTAATAAGGGAGCCTAGTATAAAAATCAAATCTAAGAGATAGTACCACGATGAGAACCCTAGGAGTGCCTTTTCGGGCGTAAGAGAGTCGTTGTCCGTAAATATACCATAACTATAAGGGAAAATGTGATAGTATAAAAAGGAGATAATCAATAAAAACAAGATAAGCCCTGTAAAAAAATAATAAGTATGTTTTTGAAAATAGTAAGAAAGGGACAAGACCACGGTTATTCCCAGCGAGACCCCTAACATAATAGGCGTGAGAGGATTGTCCCAGATAAACCAATGGGCGATTTTATACTCTTGAATAATAAGAGAAACAGAGGCAGACCATAAGAGATAAAACAGAAAAGACAATAAGCTTATTCCGGGAAGAAGGACATTCAATAGGTAAGATTTAATTTTTTCAAAATTCATATAGTAGCTCCTAATACATGCTATTATTATAGAGTAATAAACAATAATTTTCAAGTATATTTTAAATACAGACAATCCCACCAAATACATTCTATTATAGAGGGATAAGCCACCATTTCAAACTCTTATTAATTATTATAATCCAAATAATAAAACCCCCACTCATAATTAATTATAAGCAAGGGGTTTTATTTGGGATTGGGGTTTTAATAGTTATTTAACTAAAACAGGGTCGGATAATCTCCAAGATTTATTAAACCAAGGTTCTAGTGGACCATATAATCTAAATATGGTATTCCAGCTTTTACCAGGAACTGTTTGTATCCAGTTATTCTCCAATCCTTTCGGAGGAGTAGGGGCAAAATAAATATCATAAGAACCATCAGCATTTTGTTTTATATCATCATCATCACTACTGACGGTGGCGAAAGGT
>CAMQVI010000048.1 GCA_947038195.1 uncultured Brevinema sp. | reverse complement strand
AGTGATAATGGAGCGTCTATATTGATGTATGCTTCATGGAAAGGGCACTTAGATACAGTAAAATATTTAGTTGAAAAGGGTGCTGATATTGAGGCAGTAAATAACAAGGGTGGTACTGCACTAATATACGTTTCTCAAACTAAACATTTAGAAGTAGTAGAATATTTAGTAGAGAGTGGTGCCAATATCGATATTAAAGATAAATATGGCTACACAGCCTTGACCGTGGCTTCTCATAATGGACATTTAGATATAGTAAAATACTTGGTAGAGAAAGGTGCTGATATTAATGTTATAGCGAAAAATGGTCAAACTCCTTTAACAGAGGCTTCAACACATGCATATTTTAAAATAGTTGAATACCTAAAAGAACAGAAAAAGATTCAAGAAAAAGAATAAAAAGTTAAACTTAGTAAGAGGTTAATCATGCGTGCTATAGCATTGTTTATACTATTGTTCGTGAGCCAAGAAGGTTTCACTAAAGAATATGAAGGAGCCATTTATATACTCACCAATAAAGGTAACACCTATCTTAAAATAGGGATGACAAGTAGAACAGTAGAAGAACGTCGTAAAGAATTAAGTAGTGCGACTGGAGTACCTTATCCCTTCCAAATATATTTCGCTAAAAAAGTTGACAATTATAAAGAACTTGAAAAAGAGTTACATGATAAATTTGATAAATTCCGTGTCGCTAGTGGGAAAGAATTTTTTGATATAGCACCAGAAAGTGCTTATAAGGCTTTGAATGAAGTAGAAGGTTTGATTATTGTTGACAAAGAGCGTCGTTCTAATTTTACCTTTTTAGAATTGGGAATCGAGATAGGGGCAGAGTTGAAGTTTTCTGAAGATAAAAGAAGAGTCGCCAAGGTGCTAGATGATAATTTAGTTATGTATAAAAAAGAAGCCTATTCTCTATCAGGCTTAACAGCTTTATTATTAGAAAAAACTAGTAGTAGTGGCATTAAAGCACTTGATTATTGGGTTTATAAAGATGAATTATTATCCGATATAAGAGAAGAACAAGGAAAAAAATAAAATTTTTATAAAAAGTGTCATAGACACAAAGGAGAAAATATGAAAAATTTAATGGCTGGAAACTGGAAAATGCACAAAACTATCGCTGAAGGCGTAGCATTTGTCAATGAATTAAAAGCACAATTACAGGATAGACCTGAGCGTGGCGTACTCTTATGCGTACCTTCCACCATGCTTCATGCAGTCGCAACAGCGGCTAAAGGTTCTGCAATCATGGTAGGATCTGAAGATATGTACTTTGAAGAAAAAGGTGCTTTCACAGGCGAAATTTCTCCTTCTATGGTTAAAGACACAGGCGCTACTGCAACATTAGTAGGACATTCCGAAAGACGTGTGATCTTTGGGGAAACCGACCTCGTAGTAAACAAAAAAATCAAAGCTGCACTAACTCATGGACTTTTACCAGTATTATGTATTGGCGAAAGTTTAGAAGAACGTGAAGCTGGAAAATTAGAAGCTGTTCTCTCCACACAAATCAAAGGTGGACTTGAAGGGATTTCTGCTGCTGATGCAAGTAAAATTGTAATCGCTTACGAACCTGTTTGGGCGATTGGAACTGGTAAAACAGCTTCTCCTCAAGATGCAGACGATGCTCATGCAATGGCTCGTAAACTTGTAGCCAATCTTTACGGACAAGAACTAGCTGATAAAATGATGATACTTTATGGTGGATCTGTAAAAGCTGATAATGTTGACGAATTAATGGCTATGAAAAACATCAATGGCGCTTTAGTTGGTGGAGCAGCTCTCGAAGTAGAAAGCTTTACTCGTATTTCTAACTTTACCTGTAGTGGTAAATGTTCTTGCTCTAAATAATTTCTTACAAAATGATCAAAAAAACACCCTAGTTTATAGGGTGTTTTTTGATTGTATATTATTATCTATCTACGGTAATTTTTTCAAATTCATAATAGCCTGCCATTCTATTGTAAAAACCATCACTTGTAAATAAATATACGGGAATGATATTTCCAAAGGGGGTTTTAATGGTATATTGAGTAAAGGGTGTAACAATTATTTCTGACTGATTATTTTGTTTAGCAATATTGATTTTATCAACAATCTCATTATATTCTACTCGATAATGTAACCAAGTAGGCACCATAACTAACCATATAATTAAAGCAAGTGCTACCATAAAATAGGCAAATCTTTTAACAGTAAATAATGCTGATGGATTTAACTCTAGATGAGAGTTAATAACCATTACCATACTAATGTATAAAAATGTTAGTCCAAAATTTAAGGGACCACCATGAAATAAAGGCGCTGCCATCATTACAGATACAAGTCCCCAAGAATAAATAAAGAAAATGATCGGTATAATGTGCACAGGTTTTGTCCAATCTTTTTCTAATAATAGATTTTTTCTTAAGATTAATCCAAAAGTAATAAAGAAAGGAGCTCCATAAATAAGCCATGGATATGTACCAAGTAAATATATCTTAGCTAGAGAATAAAAATATTTTTTAAAACCTAAATCATTCCAATTGAGATATTGTCCAGCGAATTCCCAATTTGTTCCACCACCATAACCATTAATACGGCTGTTGTTCCAATTTACAGGGGTAGCCATTAATATAGTAAATCCTACTAAAAAACCAAGGATTCCTATCCAATACCAAAGAGGTAAAACTCGTTTTTTAAATTTTAAGAACAGGGCAATCAACAATAAAATAGGTAAGGTTGCAACAATTTGTTCATGGGTATTTCCTACAAGTAAACCTAATAAAAAAATTAGAATAGGAGATATATTATACTGTTCTTCTTTTATTAATTGGAGATAAGGGGTTAAAAATAGCAACACTAGAGTAAAAGAGAATACATAAGTTACAAGAAATAAAGTTTGTGTGTATCCCGTCCATGAAGCAACTAAGCAAGACAAGAGTAAACTAGATAGAATTAACAACAAGTAAGGATCTTTTTTATTATCTTGTTTCAAAAAATTTGGCTGAACAGTATTATAGGCAACAAAAATAAACAATATCCCCAGTAACGATGTTAAGATATTGGTTAAAGGATCTCTCAACTGAAGAATAAGACGACCTATCGTATGTGTTATATATCTTCCATGAAAAGTAAAATATTCTTGAGCTTGTAACAAAAAAGGATTTCCTTTAGCTGCATAAGCAAAATCATCATCAAAAGTGATAGGAAAAAACAAGTTACTCAAACAAATCAGTCCTAATATTACTAATAATATTAGGACTGATTTATTTAAATGAATTTTATTTTTTATTAAATTTTTCATTTGGTTTCCTGAATTAGAATTGTGGTCTTTTAATAAGTTAAATCTTAGTAGATTATCATTACTAAACCCAGAATTATTTACAGTTAGTTTATGACAGTATTATCTGTCTCCACCTCTGCTTCCACCGTAGCCTCCGCCACCGTTTCCACCACCGTAGCCTCCGCCACCTCTGTTTCCACCACCGTAGCCTCCGCCACCGTTTCCACCTCTGCTTCCACCGTAGCCTCCGCCACCGTTTCCGCCACCGTAGCCTCCGCCACCGTTTCCGCCACGATCATTAAAGTTACGACGCTCACGACGTGGTTCTTCAACATCTTTGTTGATTTGGTATACATTAATACGTTTTCTTTCGTCTACATTTTTGAAGAATACAGTAATGGAATCTCCAATTTCTAATGAATCAAGATCAGCTTCCATTTTTGAAATGTGAAGAAGTGCTTGTGTTTCTGGTAATATTTCTACGAATACACCAAATCCCTCTTTACGAGTGATAGGACCAGTGATAGCTTCGTCTGGCTCAAACCCTTTTGTCAAGCGCTCAATCGCTTTCATGTTAGCTTCGATTTGGCTCATATCTTCACCACTGATGGTAACAGTTCCATTATCATCAATATTGATTTCTGTATCGAACATTGACATCATTTTCTTGATAACACGACCTCCAGAACCAATAACGTTCCCAATTTTGCCTGTATCGATAGACATTTTTTGTACTAAATTAGACATAGTAGACCTTCCTTCTATAATTGTTTTTTTATTATTTTTAATATATAATTTCTTCTTTTTTGATTATTAAGAAAGTATTTTTATAATTTTTTGAGAACCATATTTCCATATGACATTTTCCACCATGTTAAATATCGGAAAGAACCTTATAATCATTAATTTTTTTAGTAACCCTATAATCACCAGTGATTTTGTTCAAATATGAAAAACCTAGTCTAATAATTAATAAAGTAGAGTTTTTAGGAGAGCTAATGGCACCATTAGATAGTAATTTTATATCTCAAGTCCTATCCATATGATTTTCATACCATATTCTGGCAAAGAATACTGTATCATTATAGAATATTTTTACAATTTTTGCAATAGATTGAATAGTTTATTTTACAAATTAAACTAAAAATACAAATATAATAGAATATTAAGAGAAAAAACTATGATTTTTTAAGGATTAATTGCAAAAAACTCCTAAGGCATTATACCCTAGGAGTTTTTATGATTATAATGAGAAATTTTACTTATTTTCTTCGTATTCTACTTTAATAATACGATTTTCTAGTTTGTTAGCTATTTCTAGTTTTTGAGACATTTGTATAGCCTCTTCTATTGTTTTGAAGTACCCTATTCTTACTCTCATAAGATTTTTACCCTTGATTTTTACATCAGTGATATAGGCGTTAAAACCACCATCTCTTAGTTGTTCATAGAGAGCCATAGCATTTTTTTGGTTACTAAACGCTCCTATTTGTATGATATAGTGATCTCCAATTTTTTGAGGTGCAAAACCCTCTTCCACTTCGGGCATTGGTGATTTTACTGGATCTGGAGTATTATAAGAATCATTATAGAAATCATCATTATACTCATCTGTAGGAGCTAGGGTGGGTGGTATAATATCTCCATTAATATTATTAGCAGGTGGGGTAGGTTCCTCTATAGGAGTAGGTGTAGGAACAGGCTCTGCGACTGGGGCAGGCATAACAGGCGCTGCGACAGGTGTTCCCCCTGTAGGACCATAAGCAAGGCTACTAGCAACTTCTTCTTGGAAGCTATAGGCACCACCTCTATCGTCAAAAAGGTCTGAAAAAGGATCTTGTTCTGTCGCTTCTTGCTTCATCAACTCTTGTTCTTCTTGAGTAAGATCATAAGAACTAGGATCTAAAACGGAGGTAGGGGCAACAACATATTCATCATCAACAGATATTTCTATGTCTGTTAGAGGGTCTTCAATGAAGAAATCATCACCATTACTAAAGCCTCTTGGAGTGGTATTATTATTATCTATCGTTTGGGCAAGTGCAGTACTTTCTTCAAAAGCTAAGGCTTCCTCTCCAAAAACTGGAGTCTCTTCTTCAAAAGCGAGGGGCTCCTCTTCAAAGGTATCGTCCATGAAGTCAAACTCATCATCTATATCAGCAAAAAGCTCATCATCATTGAACAAATCATCGGAAACAGCTGTTGTGTTATATTGATCTAACTCATCATTAGGGGTCATTTCGTCTATATTATTATCTTTATTCGCTAATGCTAGTGGTTGAGCAACTGGAGTTCCTGCATTAGTAGGAACAACGACTGAATTAGTATTAGTAACCATATTGGGATCAAAACTTTGAGGAATATCTTGTCCAACAGGAGGGGTAGGTAGGCCAATAGGAGTAGGGAGAGAAGAGCCTAACTCTAAAATACTTATTTTTACAAAACTAGATCCTTCTTCTAAAAAGCTTAAAATATCAGCCACTTGTTTGGTGGCATTGATAATACGGTTCTGATAGAAAGGTCCTCTATCGTTGATAAGGGCTTCTACTTTTTTACCATTACTAAGATTTTCAATTTCCACTCTAGTACCAAAAGGCAAGGATCGATGAGCAACAGAAAGGGCTGTCTGTGAAAACGCCTCTCCACTAGCGGTAACCTCTCCTTCTAGGTCGTTATTATAAACGGCGGCTATTCCATAAAGAAATTGAGGAGCATTATCTTCCGTAATAGCTGTATTCTGCTGAGAAAACATAGGATAGGAGGCACTAGCTACTATCATTATAGCTAGTAACAAGCTATTAATTCTGGGTGTCATTTTGACAATTTTATTCATGGAATCCTCCATTTATTTATTAAACTACATGATATCAAAATAATAATATTTTCTCTGCAATCTATTATTTCTATATATTTTTCGGAGACTTCCAATAATTCTTTAGATTTTTAAAATAAAAAAAGCACTTTTATAAAAAAGTGCTTTTTTATTTTCGGACTGAGAAGATTCGAACTTCCGACCCCTACCACCCCAAGGTAGTGCGCTAAACCGAGCTGCGCTACAGTCCGTGATTTATATTAAAGTAATTATAAAAGAAAATACTGTTCTTGTCAATAAAAAAGGGTTTGTTTTTATAGATGTCTTTTTTCTTGTCCTACATGACGAAGCATATCAAAATCGACCTCAGATATACTGGGAGCAGTTTCTGTAATATAGATATTAGCGTCAACTACTACCACACCCAAGTAACTATCATATATTTTATACACCGCTTTAGAAGACGTGTATATGGCTGTTAAGCGCATAGAGTGGTTTACATACCCACCATCTCTTTTATAAGAAGCATGTACCTCATCTTTAGCAAAACACAGCTGATCATCGTATTTTGAAAAACAATTTCCTACTACCTTATACATAAATCGCTTATTAGAACTTATTGACAATTTATCTATGTTTAACCAAGAAATAATAACACTAGCTAATAATACAAGAAATAACCTCATATATTCTCCTACACTATTATAGTATGTATTTTAAATCTAATCAAGGGGTATATTGTTATATACAAGTAATAAGTTTTTCCTTTACAAAACAAGTTTTTATAGTGTATAATATTAGAAGTATAAAATAAGGGCTATTATGAGTGTATATTTAAAATCTTTGGAGATTTCTGGATTCAAATCCTTTGGAACAAGAACTTATCTTGAATTTTCGGAGGGGATTACTGGTATTGTGGGTCCTAATGGCTGTGGAAAATCTAACGTTGTCGAGTCCATGAAGTGGGTTTTAGGAGAACAAAGTGCCAAATCCCTACGTGGGGAAAAAATGCAGGATATTATCTTTGCAGGGACTAAACATCGTTCTGCCTCTGGTATGGCTGACGTTTCTCTTACTTTTAATAATGAATTAAAATGGCTTCCTTTGGAGTTTGAAGAAGTATCTATAGGAAGACGCTCCTTTCGTTCTGGGGAAGGTCAATATTTTGTCAACGGGGTGCGTTCTCGTTTAAAAGATACTACAGAACTGTTCTTAGACACAGGGGTGGGCAGAGATTCTTACGCTATCTTTGAACAAGGAAAAATTGATAGACTACTCTCTGAATCAGCTGAAGATAGACGTATTTTATTTGAAGATTTTGCTGGGATTTCTAAATTTAAATTTAGAAAGGAAGAGGCCGAGAAAAAATTGGCTCAAGCAAGAGAAAATCTAGAACGCCTACAAGAAACTATTGATAGATTGGAAAAAGAAATTGCCTCTTTAGAGATTCAAGCACAAGATGCTGAAAATTACAATGCTCTCAACGCAGAACTCCGTGAAATGGAAATTAAGTTTGAAGTTTCTCGTATAGCTAATATGAGAAGAGAGATTCAAAAAAGAGAAAATGAAATTATTAAATTAAAAGAAGCTCTTGCCCCTATGTCTGATAAACTAAGTGAACTAGAAGAACAAATAAAATTATCTGATGAATCTTTAGGGGAAAAAGAGAAAGTCTTTGGTCAAATGAACCAAAAAAACGTAAGCTTAGAGAAAGAATTAATTGAAGTTAAAACTCGCTACGAATCTACGAAAAAGAATCATGCAGAGGCTCTTGTCCGTATGGCACAAATGGAGCTTCGAGAAAAGCAGGATAAAGATAGATTGGAAGAATTCCATGATATTATAGAAGAAAAGCAAGACGCCGTATCTGAAGCTGAGAAAAAACAAGCTCAAGCTAAAAAAATATTAGATGAAGCAGAATCCGTACAAAATAGTATTAAAACTCAAATATCCTCATTAGAAGAACAATTACTTCTCTCTTCTAATGATATGGGATTTAAAAAAGTTATTAGTAGAGATGATAGTGATAATCTTCGTAAACAAATGTCTGAACTACAAGGGCAACTGTACATGTTTGAATCTACAATGCTTTCTTTAGAGGAAGAGGTAAACACTAAGGCTCATCTTCTAAAAGAAGAAAATATAGAGCTTCAAAAATTGGCACAAGATTTAACAAAAGCTCAAGAAGAAAAAGAGCTTATAAGCATAGAAAAAAACAAGGCAACTCAAGAAGTTCAAAAAATAGAGACCGTAATTGCCAATTTAGATCAAGAATATAAAAAAACATTAGATCTCTCTAAAGAATGTGATAAGAATATCCTTAGTAAAATGGACTTACAAATCACGAAATTAAAAGAATTCCAAAAAGGTCATCAAGGTAGAACAGATCAGCTATCTCAAATAATGTCTAAAACGCAAGATATTGTTGCTAAAGGGCAACTCGTCTCTCCTGATTTATTTGAGGAGCTTTATAGGACTATGGAAACCCATGAAGATGCCTATACTAAATTATTAGAGGATATTTTTGGCGAGGGAGGAGCTTTCTCTGAAAAAATCGCTCACTCCGAGCAAATGGATAAAATATCTGAACAATTGGATCAAGAAAAATCTCTGCTCAACACTGCTAGAAAGGAACTAGACGCTATCGTTATAAAAGAAAGTTCTACTCTCCAAAAAGGGGCAGAAGTGGAGTTGCTCTATAAAGCCTCAGAAAGAGAATGTCTAAAAACAGAAAAAGGTATCGCCTCTGCCAAGCAAAACTTAGTAGAGGCTACAGGGAATTTTGATCATACAAAATCTCAAATTATTACTAATACCAGTAAACTAGAAAAAATCGATGCTCTTCTTAGTAATTATGATAAAGATCTCTCTAGTCTTAGAAACCAAAACTTTCAATTACAAGAAGACCTTACCCATGCAAGGGTTAATTACAATGGTGCTGAAACCCAAACGAGAGCCTTAGGTTCTGATATTAAATCTTTAGAAGAAAGGATCAACGATCTCCAAAAACAAATGAACTCTCTAGATGGAGAAAAATCACAAAATAAAAAAAGTATTGCCGATTTAGCAGAAGAAATGGAAGACTTACTAATTGACCAAGATGAGTTATCTCCTGAGCTTGCTCGTCTTCAAGAAAACATGAAACAACACTTTAATGAAATTGCTGATATTAAAGAATCTAGAAAAATCATAGAACAAATGCATAAAGATGGAATAGAACAGTTTACAAAACTTCGCATGAGAGAAAGTGAAATAGAAGGAGCTCTTTCTGAAAGAACGGCTACTCTGGAAAATATGAGAACGGCTTTTAGTGAGCAGTTTAATATTAAAGAAGATGAAGTAGTACTATCTGAAGAGGATACTACAGAAAACTTGAACTATCAAATACGTCTGTATAAGGATAGGCTAAACCTAATGGGAAATGTAAACTTACTGGCTATAGATCAGTTCCATTCAGTAAAAGAACAGCATGGAACCTTAATTTATCATAGAGACGATATAGAAGCCGCTGCGAACGATACAGAGATACTCATTAATGACACCAATAAAGAATCTGCAGAACGATTTTTGGTAGCTTTTGAACAAATAAGCAAATCCTTTAGAGCTCTCTTCTCCGAACTCTTTAACGGAGGACGTGCCGACCTAATCTTAAAAGATAGAGATGACCCTCTCCGTTCTGGTATTGATATTATGGCAGAACCTCCAGGTCAAAAATTCCAAAATGTTAGTCTTCTTTCTGGAGGACAGAGAGCCATGGTGGCTATTGCCGTAATCTTCTCTATTTTGGAACTAAAACCCACCCCTTTTGTTATTTTGGACGAGATGGATGCACCTTTAGATGATGAAAATATAGATCGTTTTAAAAGACTTTTGGTTCGTTTTAAAGGAACAAGCCAATTTATTGTTGTTTCTCACTCTAAATCCACCCTTGAAGTGTGCGATGTGCTCTTCGGGGTAACCATGGAAGAATTAGGGTGTTCTAAAATAGTAAGCGTTGCCTTCGATGATACAGATAATCTTCTCTTTACTTAGGGTCTCTTGTTTAATAGCTTTTTTGTCGCTAACAGCTTGTCATCGAGATGATGTGGTAGAACTCCCTATTCCCAAATATTCGTCGGCGAAGGAATTGTTAAAAGATACTTGGCAAAGACCAGACCTAAGAGTAGCATACTTGAAAGCTCATCCTCAATTTTGGGAAGAAAATCCTCTCATTTTACTACAATTAAGTGAAGCTCTTTATGATATAGGGCACTATCAAGAAAGCAGGTCTTTAGGATTTCAATTGTTATTGGAAGATTTGTCTTTTTTTCATAGAGGAAAAAACTATTTTACCCTTGCTCAAAATTATCAAGCTCTTGGAAATATCCCTAAAGCTCGGTACTACTTGGATAAAACCCTTACAAGAAATAATCAATATTACTATTTCTATTATGCTCGTTTAGAAGAATTTGAAGAAAATTATCCTAAGTCTATAGAATTATACCAAGAAGCTCTTGCTGATAAACAGAAAGATTATATCCTATCTGCTTATCTTCGCACTCTCCATAAAGCCCTCATCTTCTATAAAAACAATAATTCTGAATTATACCATAGCTATCTAAAAATCATAAAAGAAAATCCTCACTTCCCTCAAGAGAAAGCAAGGATTATTGAAAAATCGTTAAAATTATAAATTAGGCCAGATACATTTCTGTGCCTTTTTGGTCTGTTAAATTAAGTCCTCGTCCTAGATAAGAGTCTATAAACTGACAATTTTTAAGATCTGCGCTCTCGTCTATAATGGTATTACTAATAGTACTGCCTTCTATAGTAACATCCTTTGCGATAGACACATTCGGTCCTATTGTACAATGAGACAATCTCACACTAGGATCTATCCATACAGGTTTATTAATTGTTACAGTGCTGTCATAAGAGCCACAGGAAGAACCATTTTTAGTAAGTAGGGTTTTATTAGCTTCTAGCAAATCAGCATGATTTCCACAATCATTCCAATCATCTATTTTAAGAACTTCAAACTGTTCTCCTAGCTCCATCATAATACGCATAGAATCAGTAATTTGGATTTCTCCTTTGGTACGAATATCTTTAGATATTTGGTGGGCTATGGCTGAAAATACTGTCTGAGCTGAAGGAAAATAATAAGTACCTGTAATAGCAAGATTGCTTTTTGGGGTTTCTGGCTTTTCTTCCATATCCTTAATAAATCCTTTATCATCCACAGACACAATACCGTAAGAAGATGGATTGTCGACAGGCACAATAGTCAATCTATTGTAACTATTCTCTAATAATTTTTTCCAATCAATAGTAAAAGTCTGATCCCCTAAAATAACAAGCATATCTTCATCTTTAGAAAAAGCGTCTCTTGCTTGGTAGATGGCGTGCCCTAAACCTTGGGGGTTAATCTGCTCTATAAATCTCATGGGGATATCTGGGTACACACTTTTAAGGTGAGACTCTATCTCCTCTTTTTTATACCCTGTTATGAAAACAAACTCACTAGGGTTTAGAGGGATTAATTCTTCCATCAAATGATCTAAAATACTTTTACCAGCTACAAACATTAGGGGCTTAGGTACAAATTGGGAGTGAGGAAGCAATCTCGTCCCTTTACCTGCTAGAGGTAATACTATTTTCATTATTTAACTCCTAAAAGAGCCTTTAGAGAGCGAAGAACACGAGAACCATGGTCTTTCGCTTTTATGTTATACATAGCTTCTTCTATGATGCCTGAAGGATTTATGATGAAAGTGCTACGAATTAGCCCTTCGTATTGTGTTCCCATAAAGGTTTTTTCTCCCCAAACTTTATAAGCCTTGAGGACTGTTTTTTCAGTATCAGAGAGAAGTTTTATTTTGAGATTATTTTTCGTGCAAAACTTTTGGTGGCTTTCTATTGTATCGCCATTAACCCCTATAATATCTACCCCTAATTCTTGAAATTCTGGGTAAAGATCGGAAAAATCACGAGCTTGATTGGTGCAACTGGGGGTACTATCTTTAGGATAAAAGTAAAGAATAAACCATGAACCTTTATAATCATCTATAGATAGTTTTTCGCCACTTGTTTCTAATAAATCAAAATCGGGGGCTTTGTCACCTTTTTTTAGCATTATAAACTCCTATAAAGATTTTTATCTCTTCCTGTTATTATGATTTTTACTATTGTTGTTGTTTTTAGTGGATGACCTCTTTTTAGTAGGTCTATCTTCGTCTCTTTCTCTAAAGGTGAGCGTAATGGGTACTCCTGAAAATTCAAAAGCCACTCGCATTTTATTTTCGAGGAAACGAGGGAAATCTTTTCTTATATTATCCTTTTTATTAACAAAGAAAACAAAACGTGGTGGTGCTGTATATACCTGTGAAGCATAGTAAATCTTCAAACGAGATGCCGCTTTTTCACCTTCGTATTCTATGAAGTTTTTAGCTAGCCAATTGTTGAAAGTACCTGTAACCACTCTATGGTGAAAGTCTTCTTTCACTTTAATTGCTGTTTCTAATAAAACATCTGTTTTATAATTATCTTTACCTGAAATAAAACAGACAGGGGCGTAATTGAACTCAGGTAAAGCTTTACGGATTTTTAATTCCATTTCTTTCATGAGGTCTTGATTTTCTTTTCCACTGTTTTCATCTGTTTTAAGGAGATCCCATTTGTTCAAGGCTATCACCATAGCTCTTTTTTTCTCTTGTATCATATTGGCTAGTACTTTATCGTGACGGATAATCTCATCTAAGGACGCATGAGCATCAATAAGAAGAATGGTAACCTCTGCATGCTCAATAGCTTGAGCAGAGCGGACAGTAGCATAGTATTCTATATCGTCTTTGATTTTAGCATTTCTTTTGATACCAGCAGTATCTGTAAGACGAATTTTGGTTCCTTTGTGATAAATAATTTCATCCGTAGCATCTCTCGTCGTTCCCGCAATAGGACTAACAATCATTCTTTCATAACCAAGAAGAGTGTT
Source organism: uncultured Brevinema sp. (assembly GCA_947038195.1). Lineage (GTDB taxonomy): Bacteria > Spirochaetota > Brevinematia > Brevinematales > Brevinemataceae > Brevinema_A. The sequence goes on along the minus strand of CAMQVI010000048.1, from coordinate 1,562 downwards.
AAGTAGCATGGATTTACCAGCATTGGGTCTACCAACGATAGCTATACGAGTTTCTTCGGTTTGGGCTGCTTCATCATCATTACCAATGAAAACTGCTTTGATATTATACAAGCGAGATTCGATGGCTTCTAATAAGGTGGAAAGACCTACTTTTTGGACAACAGAAACAGGAACCATCTTATCAAAGCCTAAAGAATAGAATTCGGCAGAAGTCATTTCGTAAGACCTATTATCGGCTTTATTAGCGACAACAATCGTAGGTTTGTTAGATTTTTTAATCATCAATGCAAGCTCATCATCGAGAGGGTGTGCATTCTGCGCATCTACCACTAATAACACGACATCGGCATGATTAATAGCGTAGTTGATTTTAATTTGAGCGAGGGAGTCTATGGTGTCTTCTGTTTCAAGATACCCTGCAGAATCCCATACCATAAAGCGGGGGTATTGTGCATGTTTGGAAGTGCCAGATACAATATCTCTCGTAACCCCTTCCATAGCGTCTACGATAGATTTGCGTTGTCCTACTAAGTAGTTAAAAAGAGAGGATTTGCCTGTGTTTGGGCGACCTACAATAGCAACAATAGGCATTATTTTATCCATGAATGTTCCTAAAAATTATTTGTTATATTATAGCTTAAAATCCTTATTTTTTCAAGTAATATTCGCTATGTATTCTAAAATATACTATATATCTTCTTTTATATCCTCGTAAATCTTCTAAAAATGAGCTATAAAAATTGAAATAGGGGGTTTTAGATAGAGATATTTTGATTTTTTCGTCTTTATGACTGTTTTTTTGTAAATATGAGCTGGTGATTTTTGGTTTATAGCGCATATTACTGACTTTTCACTCATATTTATGAGCTTTTGTATGGCTAGTCAGTCATATTTTAGCTCAATATTGTGATTGTTTTTAATAAAAATGATCACTGTTTTGAGCTAAATAAGATAAACAATCATTTAAATTGCTAAAAAACTCTTAATTTTTTCTTGTCCCTAAAAATTATATAATAAATTATTTTTGCCATTGATGAAAATGATAATTTCTCTTCAAAAGGTATAAAATCTAAATAAGAAAAATATCCTCCAAATTAATGGGGGGATATTTTAGTTCGTTGATTTTTATACTGTTTTACCCTATAATATATTATAAACTTAGGAGCATATTAATGAGCGACCAAGAATTAAATAATAGAGAGAATGAACCCAAACAAGGGGAGCTTATCTTATACCAAACAGAAGACGGTCAAAATAAAATAAATGTTACCCTCCTAGATGAAACAGTTTGGCTTACACAAGGGCAGATGGGAGAATTATTTCAAACTACTAAACAAAATATTTCTTTACATATTAATAATATCTTTGAAGAAAAGGAATTACAAGAAAACTCAACTGTCAAGCATTACTTGACAGTTCAAAATGAAGGGGGCAGGCAGGTTTCGAGAGATATTGCCTATTATAATCTTGATATTATTATATCTGTAGGGTATAGGGTGCGTTCTTCAAGAGGTACTCAATTTAGAATCTGGGCAACAGAAAGACTAAAAGAGTATATCATC
>CAMQVI010000047.1 GCA_947038195.1 uncultured Brevinema sp. | reverse complement strand
ATTCTCTAGTAAATAATATATAATAAGATACGACGATTTAATATATTTAACGGAGAATAAAATGAGTAAAAATATAATATGGATTCTTGTTATAGGATTTGTCTTAGGTTTTATATCTTATGAACAACTATCTAACTTCTCTACAACCGAAGGAAATGCTTCTTTTTGGGAGATCATTTCTGCACTTGGTTCTTTACTTGTCCCTATCGTCTTAGCTATATGGGCTTGGTATAGTGAACATCAAAAAAATAAGAAAGCTAAAAGAGAAAAAGATAAAGAATATATACAGATTTATGTTGAAAATAAACTAATGCCTTTAACTTTTGAGAAAACTAATTTTCTCGTAGAAAATGATGAAAGAAAAATACAAGAGCTTCTACTAAAAAGTTGCATCAAACTAATTCACCTAGCAGATTTTATAGAGCACTCATCATTCTCTTATATGTATGATTTTTTTAGTTTTTTTGAGAAATTTACTGATAAAATAGCTGATGAAATAACTAATGAAAGTTTATCTGAAAAAGAATTAGATGACTTTTATCTGCTATTTTCTACTTATATTCATACTGTTCCACTCTTTTTACTGAGAAATGAACAGTCATATAAAAATGAGGTGTTAGAAACAATAACTATTTTTCTAGGGGATGAGGTGACAATTAGAAATACTATGCTAGTGATACTAAAAAAAGAGTTTCCACGATACCATAAATATGCAATAAACTATATAGAAGAACTAGAAAAAGAAGTTATTGATAAATAACAAAATAAACCCCACCCTCTATAAAGAAGGCGGGGGTTTTATTATATTGAATAATTTTATTTCGCTCTTGGCTCATAGTCTTTAGGATTTAATATTTTACCAAAATCATATCCCATAGCAATATATCCTCCAAAACCAATGACAAGTTGTTGATCTGGAGAGGATATTAAATTCATTTTTGTTCTTATTCCCCAGTAAAAACCATTAGCCAAGGTGTTTTGATACCCTAATAAATTAACAGATACAAAATATCCCTTATCTACTAATCCACTTTGATATCCGACTCCTATAAGATCAATATAAAAACGTGAACCATCGGCTAGAAGGGAGCCCACACTATATTGGAAACTAGATGCAAATCCTACAGATATTGATTCACTAAAACCCTCTTTACTTATGTTACCTGTTCTGTCTATTCCTATCCATTTTAGATCAAAATTAAAAACATGTAGCACATTATCATCGATAGATCCTCGAATCTCAGGAGCATATAATAAACCTATCCCTGTAGGCAATCCTAAAGCTATATAAACTTTTAATGAGTGATTTAGATAGGGAAAATTTTTCTTTTCTTGTCCTATTAATGGACTTGTTACTAGTATTAGCGCTATTAATATTTTTTTCATAGTACGATCTCCTTATTACTAAAAATAGTTAATATATGAGATTCAATCAAGCCTATCACCAAGAAAAAATTAAAAAATTAAAAATCGCATAGAGATACCTTGATAAAACCACAAGATCACTGCTAGTAAACGGATATGTATTATAGAAAATAAATATTTCTACTGTTCAATAATACTATAATCAATACTCAATCAAGCCCATCCTATCCCACTCAAATCAACCACAAACCTCAATAAATACAGAATTAATCCCCCCTCAATAATATCAGTTACCTCCCTAGATTTCTCAAATAATCCCCACAAATCAAAAAAAGTCCTCACTAAGCCAGGATTTTGTTAAGAAGAGATATCAGAGGCTCATCTTAAAGGGAAAAGCCTCTTTTTAACCACTTAGAGCTCTATAAATACTACTTGGAACGTAGAACAACAAAATTCCAGAAACATCTTTTGAGGGGGCACTCTCGCTCTTATTCTATAAAGATGATTAGTATCGTTAATAAATCAGAGGAATTGCAGAAGGATTATTAAAAATAATATTTTATTCATTATAGATCCTTAGTAAAATTCTATATAGCTGTATTATAATACTCTTTATCTATAAACGTAATAAAGTATTAATTGAAATGTGTAACCCCTAGCCTTGTTTATTTGAGATAATAGCGAAAACCATTGATAATTTATGGAAAATGTTCTACAATAAATTGCTCATAGTAGTTTGTATATTCTCAATAGAGTGTATTTTAATTTATGTCATGAATTAAAATTTTATATGCAGTATTTCTATATACTTATTATTAATACTTGTCCAAGCTACGAAAATAGGATTGCATCTCTATATCAAAGTAGTATATACTTAGGGACTAAGTTCTAAAATCTTCACTTATTTAATATATTCTTACCAAAAACAGAAAAATTTCTTGTATTATTTTTAGTTAGGTAATACAACTAAAAATATTCCAGAGGCGTAACAAATGTTTTTATTTATTCTATATTCTATACTATTTTCTTTTTCTTCTATCACGATATACGGCGATAACGCAGAGTATATTTTTCTCCATTCACCACAAACAATCACTGTAGAAGGGCATAAAACAGCAACGGATATTTTTGTGCTCAAGTGGGACACTATTCCAAAAGCAGAAACTTATAATGTGTATCAAGTTATACTACACAGTCGAAAAGCTGTTATCAATAATATTAAAAAAGAAGATCTAATGGGATTAAACACCACTAAAAAGAATAGTGTCAAAATCAAACTTACAGATATTCCTCTTCGTCGTTATGCGTTTTATGTGGAGGCTTTGGATTTCAAAGGTCTAGTTATAAAATCATTTACATCTGGTATAGTATGGCGTTACCCTAAGAATGTGGAAGAATTTCTACAAGATGTTGATTTTACCATTGCTCACGCTCAAAAACAAATCAAAAATTTTGGTTTAGGTGGCAGTAAAAAAATTGTGAAAGGCAGGGCTCACGGAGAATATGACTATGTTGCTTGTGTTCTTGGTTCTAAAAGTGACTGGAATAATTATTCCAGTTTTGAGGTTATTCTCGATGGTAAGCCAACGATAGATATATCAGTATTCCCAACAGGCGCCGTTATGGATGGTATTGTAAATATATCTGGATTATATGAAGGTCAAATTATCTATAAAAAATTATTTGGAAAAACGGGAGGCTTAACCTCTGGTGGGTCTATACTTGCTCGATATAAACACCCTGAAAAGGGATGGATAGAGCAAGAATTTAGCTATAAAGAGGCTGCAAAAATTTTAAAATCAGTTGTTTTATCCCGAGATGAAATTTCTCGATCACTAAGCTTTATACAAGGAAAAGGACAAACATAATATGAAATATAAAATTATAGAATTTGCGATAGACAATCAACGTTTTTTTAATAGTCTAGCAATACTTATTGTAATCTTGGGCTCTTTTGTCTATGTTACTACCCAAAAAGATCTTTTTCCTGAAATCAAAGATGCTTATATTCATGTCCAAATGGTTTACCCTGGGGCTTCTGCTGAAATTATTCAACAACAAATTGTCAATCCTATAGAAAGTAAAGTTTTATCATTAGTAGAAATAAAAAACAGTTCTTCTGTATCTCGTAAAAATGTAGGCTTCACTCAATTTACGGTAGATAGGAAGTATTTTAACAATCTCAATGAGGTTCTCCAATTAGTACAAAATGCTGTTAATTCGCTGGACTACCCAAAAGAAGTATTAAAACCAAAAATATCTATATTTACCCTTAATAAAGACCCCTTTTTATACTTACATTTACAAGGGGAGGATAAAAAGCAATTGTACGAAATTTCTCAAGAAATAGAAACAGGATTGCAGTTTATACCATTACTAGATGAACCTAGTATTTATGGACGAGAAGAATATCAATACCAAATCAACGTAAATCCTCAAAAATTAGCTATTCGTGGTATTTCCATGAATGAAGTGTTCTACTCTATTCAGCAAGCTCAAACAGATATTCCCAGTGGTGATATACAAAAAGATGATGAAACACATGTTTTATCTGTTGTATCCCCTGTAAATAGTGTTAAAACTTTGGAAAATATTGTGATTAGAGCCAATGAACAAGGTAATGTTGTTTTATTAAAAGATGTTGCTCAGATAGAATTTTCTTTCGCTGAGGCGACTTCTTTTCATTCCCTAAATGGTAAAGAAGGTATTGTTTTTGCTATTAAAAAAGCTAAATTAGGTGATATTATTAAACTTAAAAAAGAGGTAGTGAAATTTGTTGATACCTATAAAGAAAAATATCCTGATGTAAAATTTTCTACTTTTACAGATTCTTCTTTGAGGATCGCAAGTAGGATTAAATTATTAAACGAAAACCTTTCTATTGGATTGGTATTAGTTTTTTTAGTACTGATATTATTTTTTAACTACGCTACCGCTCTCTGGACCACCTTAGGGGTACCTATTGCATTTTGTATAGGACTAATGTTTTCCGTATTATTGGGCGTAAATATCAACACTGTTAGTATGATAGGATTTCTATTAATATTAGGTATAGTTGTTGATGATGGTATCGTTTTTGCTGAAAATTCCTATAGACATTTAGAAATGGGTAAATCTCCACGACAAGCAGTTATAGATGGTATGGGAGAAGTTGCCCCATCTGTTCTCTTTGCTGTTATAACCACCATTGCCTCTATAGGTATGCAGCTTTCATTAGGTGGTAAAATAGGTGACTTTGGAAAACCTCTTCCTATTGTGATGATAGCGACTTTAATAGGATCTATCTTTGAAGCTGTTTTTATTCTTCCTGGTCACTTAGTGCATTCTTTTCAGCATCAAAAAATAGAGGACTCTTCCAAATCTATCAAAAATCGAGTATTTCTTTTCTTTCAAAACAAATATGAAGGTATTCTTAGCTTACTAGTACATCATAGAAAAAAATCATTTTTCTCTATAGTCGCTATTATCGCTGTACTAACAGCACTTATGTTAACACAGATCCCTTTTGTATTTTTTGCAGGACCTCCTAAACAAGTATTAGTGTTTTTTGATGCAAAAGTTGGAAACTCCTTAGAAGATACTAAAAAAACAGCTAACAAAATTAGTGATTTTCTGTTGAGAAATTCTGAATTTGAAGACATTTACACCGTGTCTGGACTTGGTGGTGAATCCCATAAATCCTATATACAAGGGGATATTAAGCTATCTACGGACCCTAGATATGATTGGTCCGTTGTAAAACAAGAATTACAAGATTATATTGAAAATAATGATCTTGGTATTAATAATTTTAGATTTAATGTTATCAGTGAAGACAGTTTTTATGTAGACAAACTAGAGCTATCAGTCAAAGGAACCAATTTAATTGCTGTAGAAGAAATGGCTAGAGAAATACAAGAATATTTAAAAAGTGCTCCCAATATTGATAATCCTCGCTTAAATATTTCTCCAAAAACTCTTGCTCAAGAAGTAATCGTTGATGCTAAAAGGGCTAAAATATTCGGTATAACCCCTCAAGAAATAGCTCAAAATATAGGCATTGCATACGAGGGTTTGACAGTGAGCACTATTATTAGTAATGGTGTGCAGTATGATATTAAATTACAATACGATACCACAAATCATACCTATGCCACTCTCACCAATATGAAGATCCCTAATAAATTTGCTCGTTTTGTAAGTTTAACGGAGATAGCAGAAATCAAACCAAGCCTAATTAAAACTGATATCTATACAGAAAATGGATTGTATTCTATAAAAATCCAAGATTCTTTATACGAAACCAGTGTCCTTTCTAATAATTCTTTTAGTATTTTAGCTGATGTTCAAGAAAAATTCCAACACTATACGAACAATCTTAATGCTGCACCTTATTTTGATAGTGAAAAAGAAGAAGTTACTCAAGGTGTCAAAGACATAAGTATTGCTATTGTTGTAGGCGTGTCTGCAGTTTTTCTTATTTTACTATTTATGTTTAATTCTTTTCTTTCTACTTTTTTAGCGATTACAGGAATTCCTTTTATTTTCTTTGGCTTAACATTGGGATTATTTGTTATGCAATTACCACTCAATAACATGGCATTAATAGGGATGATAGCTCTTTTAGGTTTAGTTGTCAATGATTCTATTGTTTTATTAGAATTCCTTTATAATAACCTTAAAGAAGACGAACCTTTTTTACCAGCATTAGTTACAGGAGTGAGCACTAGATTTAGACCGATTTTTATGACTACCTTAACGACTCTTGTTGGGATTGCCCCTATTGCCTTTGGCTTTGCTGGAGATGAATTTCTATTACAACCACTAGCTGTAGTAATTTTCTTTGGAGTACTTGCTGTATCTCTGATTACTCTAATACTACTTCCTTTAATTATCAGTATTGTTGAGATAGATCTTGGAGGCTTATTCTTCAAAAATTCAAAGATATCTATAGCAGAATTTTTTGGACGAATTTTCAAAATGATTGTTCGCTCAAAAAAAGATACAAAACACAGCACATAAAATAGGAGGACTTTCATGAAAAAATTATACAAAGCATATTTATTGATTTTTATTGCATCTACCATATTTGCACAAGAACAAGAAACGCTACCTATAGATAATACCGATATAACTACTACCATGACTAATATTAGCATTCTTAGTGAACAAGACTTCCTCAATTCCTATTTAGAAAACTCTTTTCATAATAAAATAGCCATAGAAAATCTAAGCATAGCTGATCAAAAAATCAATATTGCCTTCGAGCCCTATACAGGATCATTTTTTATAGATACTGGATTTGCTTATGGAAACACGACCAACCCTCTCCCTATCTATAATATTTTAACTAATGGTACTCCAGTTTCTCAAGATATTGCTGTTGATTATACTAATTTATCTTTAAGTCTTGGGGCTGATGCCACAATATACCCATCAGGCACCTATGTTAAAGTGCAAGGGGGCGTAAAGAATATTGACTATAGCTCACAAACAGTAAACATCAATCAGGCAACTATACCTCCTAGTATTGAAGATAACAAAATTAGAGAAAACATACTCACCCCATTTTTTAATATTACCCTAGTTCAACCCTTTTTAAAAAATGGTTTTGCTTATAAAATGCATTCCAGAACTATTAAAATCGCTAAAAACAACAAAAAATTAGAGTATATTCAAGAAAAAATAAAATTAGAAGAAGTAGTGTCTGCCGCATTAATCCAATATCACAAGCTTATTCTGACCACTCAGATTATAGCCATTAGAGAAAAATCCTTGAGTGAAATTCAAGATGTCTATAATACACAAAAACGACTCCAAAGAGTAGGAGCAAGATCTCGCTTTGACCTTATACAATTAGAAGTGAAAATCAATGAGATCACTGTGGGATTAGAAGAAGCCAAAAGAAATCTAGAATTAGAGTTTCAAATACTCGAAGATCGCTTGCAAATGCCCCTCGATAGAAATAATCTTAATTTTTTGGATTATTCTATCCTATCAGAAAAAGAGTTCACAGAAGATAGTATTTATCAATTAGCCTTAGAAAATTCTGGGGATTTGACCAAATTAAATCTCCTATTAGACAATACAGATCACGCTATACAAATTACCAAAAATCAAATCATGCCAGAATTAAACCTATTATTTTCATACGAAGCTCTTAGCTCTGTTTTCAGCAAAGATCACCCTTTAAGTCAAAGTGGTACCTTTAAAGCCCCTCAAGATAATCTCTATTTAGGACTTCAATTTAAAATGCCCCTAGCCAATATCACCCAAAAAGCCAAAATCAAAGAAGCTTATGCTCGATCAAAAAGCTTAACATATAGTAAAGATCATTTAGAAAAAGAATTAGAATTTATCATAAAAGAAAAGTTTGCAAAATGGTCGAATGATAGCATACGCACCACTGCTCAGCAAGATATTGTCACCCTACATCAAGAAATCTCCGTAGAAGCACTACGTCGTTATAATAACTCAGAAATATCTATCATGGACTTCTTTCAATATGAAGAAAATTATAGACAATCTCAAATTAAGTATACCGTGGATCAATTTAATCAAAAAACATCCCTATTAACTTTAGAGATTGTACAAGGAACATTGTTAGACACTTATAATATTACTACTGTTCAATAATCCCCCCAAAGCTCATCTCCCCCCATAAATCCAAAAAAAGTCCCTCAACAATCTACATAAGATTTGTGGGATTTTTTTATTATAAAAGAGATTTCTTTGGTGTTCCTCAAAAATCGCTCCCACCACCAAAAAAGGGGGTTCTTAGGGGGTTTTTTAGAAAACAACGAGTTAGCGTAGCTACGAGATTGGTTTCTTATGCAGTTATCGAAATTATCTACTTTTACCTAAATATCTTACTGCATATCTTAAAAAACCTCTTAAGTGGCGGGGGGTTATAGGGGGAGAGCCATGGCTCCCCCTAGAGAAAATAGACACTTCAAAATATGATTTTTCAATTAAGTTAGTTAATCTTTTATAGAGATCTCAATAATCCCCCTCAAGCTCATCCCCCCCCCCATAAATCCCCAAAAAAAACCCCTCAATAATCTACATAAGATTAGAGGGATTTTTTTATAGAGAGTTAAAAGTTCAATTTTCCCACTTACTACTCCCAATACAGGCGTACAAGAAACCATTATTATAGAATTTGACTATTAACAGAATCATTAAGATATAAAAAAAACCTCTCATGTTCTCTATTAGAGAGCTATGAGAGGTTTAACCCCAATACCATAAGTCTTATTCTTAAAGTCAAAAATCACAATAAAAATAGCTCTTGAAATTTATGGAGTATCCATATATCTTTTTAGTCTTGTTCCAAACCTACAAAGAGTGCAATCAAGAATTAAATAAGACTATTAGGAAATCTAAATATTTTTACGTTCCTCTTGAATAAGTTTTAATACATTATTCCAAGCATCAACAAAAGATTTATAGAAATATTGTACTGCTCCATTATGTTCAAAGTCCTTGGGTGCAATAGATCCTGCCCAATAGGCATCTCTAAAATCTTTTAATTTATTATGTAATGTGTCCAAAGTACTGTGAGGGATTGGATTAAACAACTTTGACTCAACCATTCCATCTATTTCTATCAGTTGTGTACAACTTCCTGCCCCTTCCCAGTTCATCGTGACACAAACATCTCCTCCTACTAAATCGTAGAAATCTACAGGTGTTCTAACCCCTCCAGAAATATACCCCATATTATAACCAAGATCGTGATTCATTGCATAAACTTTTTTAGCGATCGCTGCACCAGCTTGATATAAGACATCGCAATCAATATCAATTTTTTCTTCAGCTATTTTTTTTCGTAGCCATTCATTATAGATACCTGTAATCAGTGAGTAATACATCACGGGAGCATGCGTTTTTTTGGCTGATACTTTTTTATATACTTCCCCTAATGCAATAAATTGATCAATAACCATTACTTCTGTAGCATTAATAGGAATATCTTTTTCTAAGAGGACTTCTATCGCCTTAAGACCTTGTTCTGTTGCTGGCACTTTCACCATTATATTTGGATTTAGTTTTGCACTTTTAAGGCCATCTTCAACAATAGATTCCCAATGATGCTCTTCAAAAGGATCTGATTGAATACTAACATATCCATGTTTTCCATGTGATGACTCGTATAAGGGCATGAATTTTTCTGATATGTTTTTTATAAGAACTCTTTGTAATTCACGAGCTACTTCACGATCATCTGAATGAATTTTCATAATTTTTCTTAATTCTTCCATAGCATAGGTTTTTTCAGTTTCATGCGTAAGCATTTTCCATGTATAAGCAGGGTTTTGTGTGCACCCTGTTGTTCCAGCTTCTAAGCCTAAACTTACTTGTTCCCTTGTAACATTATTAACCCAAAACTTTGTTGTTGTATTTTTAGCAACTCTTTGAAAGTAATTCATGTTTCCTCCTAACTAATATTGTTGTTTGAAAATATTAATTTTCTCACGAGCCAGTACCCCTAAACTTGTAGTGTCAGACATATTGAGTACCAAGGAAGCCCCTTTATTGAATTTTCTTTCTGCATCTTCCCAATTCATGGCAAGTGACATAAGTATTTTCCCTGAGTCTAGTATCTTTTGCTCTATATAATTAATTTTTTCTTGTACTTCAGGAATATTAAAATTACCTAAATGTCCCATACTCGTTGCAAGATCAGCAGGACCAACAAACACCCCATCAACCCCTTCTACTTGCAAGATATCGTCTAGATGTTGAATACCTTTAATTGATTCAATGGCAATAAATACCAAGATTTCGTCATTAGCACGTGCGAAATATTCAGGTGCGTTATTTCCATAATTTGCTGCTCTAGTACTAGCAGCTAAGCCCCTTATACCAAATGGGGGATATTTAGTTGCTTGCACAGCACATTCTGCTTCCTCGGCAGTTTCAATATATGGGATAAGAATCCCATACGCTCCCGTATCCAAGGTTTTTTTGATAATAGTTGTATCATTATTAGCTACTCTAACCAGTGGCACTGTGGGATATCCATTCATTGATTGTATTTGGGATAATAAGATTTTAAAATCTCCGGGACCATGTTCCATGTCAATTAATATAGCATCAAATCCACTTGAAGCTAATATTTCTGTTGTTATGTTACTTGCTGCTTGAGCCCATGCTACAAGACATTTTTCTTTTTTTAATACTTTTTCTTTGATGATATTTTTATTGTTAATCATTTCTTATTCCTCAATTTTTTTAGGTTTCAAAAAAACAGCACTAAAAATAATAGTTAGTATTAAAAATATTAAACTATCATAATTTGTAATAAATATCATTGGATTTCCATTACTCAGTGTTAACGAAGTCCTTAAATATTCTTCAAACAGTGGTCCTAAAATCACTGCTAAAATAAAAGGAACACTTGGGTAACCTTGTTTGGATAACAAAAACATTACAATCCCCACCAACACTGCAATTCCCATTTGAAAAATAGATGTAGTTGCTGCATACACTCCTAAAATCGCAACAACTGCTATCGTGCTGTATAGTGTAATTCTAGGAATTTGTGTTATTTTCAAATAGTAAGGACCAAACAAATATAAAGATACTGGTAATAGTACAGATGCAGATACTAGTAATGCCATATACATAGGGGCAATAACTGATAATTGATCTCCTAATAATGTAGGACCAGGAACAATACCATAAACAAGAAGAACTCCCAATATTACTGCTGTTGTACCATCTCCAGGTATACCTAGTGCCAGCATTGGCACTAGAGCCCCCCCACATACTGCATTATTTGCTGTTTCACTAGCAACAATACCTTCTGGTGAGCCCTGACCAAATTGTTCAGGATGTTTTGAACTTCTTTTGGCTTCTATATAAGAAACAAAAGCCGCCATAGAAGCTCCCGCACCTGGCAATACCCCAATGAAATACCCTATAAGTGAGCTTTTTAAATAGTTCATTATGCCTATTTCTCGAAGCTCTGCCCAACTTGGAAAAAACTCTTTTCTTTTGAAAGATATTTTATTGGATTGTTCTATATATTTATTGTATTCTGCATTACTAACAGAAGCTTGATTGAAAATTTCGCTTAAAGCAAAAGCCCCAATAATTAATGTTGTAATATCTATTCCCTCTAAAAGATGTGATATTCCAAAAGTAAAACGAGCTATTGGTTTAATTACATCTATTCCTACGGTACTAACCATAGCCCCTAAACATAGAGAAATAACGGCTTTAGAACGATTTTTATTTTCTATAAGACATATCACAATAAATGCAAATAGAATTAATGAGAATTTACCAGGTGTTTTAATATGTAATGCTAGCTCCATTGTCAAAGGAGAAATAAAAATCAATAATAAAGCGCCTATTGTCCCTCCAATCATTGACCCTATAGTAGCATAACCAATAGCTTTAGCCCCTTTACCTTCCTTCATCATAGCATGACCATCAATACTTGTCATAATTGCTGAAGGGGCACCAGGTATGTTAATAGTAATAGCTGTAATACAACCAGAATATATCCCTGCCATATATATTCCCATGCACATAATTAATGCTGCTGTAATGGGCATTGTATATGTCATTGGTAATAATAACACAATTGCTAATAAAGAGGTAAGTCCAGGTAAAGCTCCAAATATTACCCCTATAAAAAAGCCCAAACATAAATACAAAAACATTAAGGGTTCAAATACAATAAAGATACTTGAGAATATTGTTTGTAACATTTCCATAATTAACTCCAAATCTCGGGAAATCTAATCTGAAAGATAATTTGATATAGAATAAACACAGCAATAGAAATTAATAGAGATACTACTAATTTTTTCTTAATATGTTGAATCTTATCATCAAAAATCAGGGTAAGAGAAAACACATATAACGGGACCGCAAAAGTGAACCCAATCAGATGAAAAACAAAAGGAAATAAAAAAGTTACCCCTATAATAATAAATGTTTTTCTTGTGAAAACAATACTTTTACTATCATCTTCATCCCCATAAAGACTTAATAATAGTAATCTACTGGTTGCCAGCATCATTACTACACTGATCATCATGGGGAAAAAAGATTCTGTTACGACTCCATCCACCACAGGATTATTTATTTTCAAAGCTGAAATTAAATAAATAAGTGAAAATAACAATATGATTGAAGGGGTTATAAAAGAACTACGAGTATATCTATACATCAGACACTCCTATTTTAAAACACCATTATTTTTTAATTCATCTAAATATTTGAACTCTTGAGCTTGTAGATTATTAATAAAAGATTTTAACTCTTCTCCTTTTTTAAAGCTAGCTGTAATACCAGTAGTAACAGTCCAATCGATAAACTCTTGGCTTGAAACAGCTTTTTCAAAGGCATTTTCTAATTTAGTAATAATTTCTTGAGGAGTTTCTACGGGAGCTGCCATAATAATAAAAGATCCAGAAATAAAGTCTTCCCCTAAACCAAGAGCGATAGCTGTAGGCACTTTTGGATAGGTTTTGTTTTGAATAGCACTAAATTCAACTAATCCAACACTATCCCCACTAGTGAGTAATGAATTAAAATCACCTAAACTTGTAATAGCTCCATCAATTTCTTTATTTAAAATAGCTTCTCTTTGTGCTGCAGAGCTTTTATAAGATATCTTATTAAATTTGACACCATATTTTTGCTCTAATCTGAGTGTTAATAAGTACACACGAGATCCTATACCTTGATCGCCTATACGAATTTTACCAGGATTATTTTGTGCAGCTTTAATAAGATCATCAAAGGTTTTATAAGGAGAATCTTTCCCCACCATTAATGCATCATTTTCTTGAGATACCATAGCAAATATATTAAGATTGTCCATAGTATAGTTTGGAATTATTTCTTCCCATACCGCATTAACAACACTACCATAATTTAAATTTCCAATAGTATATCCATCAGGTTTTGATGACATAACAACATTAGGTCCTGTTGCATCTGCAGCACCAGGTTTGTTTACTACATAAAATTCACCACCAAGCTCTGTTTCAACTAACTTAGCAATTTGTCTATTAATTGCATCAGTGCCACTACCAGCTTGTGCATTCACTACTAATTGAATATCTTTTGCAGGATATTCCTTATCACTTGAGCAAGCGACCATGGTCAATACCATAAAAACAGGTACTAAATATTTCATAAAATTCTCCTTCCAATCTGATTATCAGTGATATTCAGATTTATATTTTTATTTATTATAATTGAAATTTATATATTGTCAATATATAAATCATTCTAAACTCGCAAGTTATTTAATTCATTATAATATAATATAATTAGCATGCAATTTTTTAACATGTTGACAATATATTGGGTTTGATATATAATAACTAAAAGGAGACATCATGAATATAACATCAGATCAACTATTTTCTTCAGAAGAAGATAGATTCCTTTTTTATTTAATACAATATATTAAAAATAAAAATCTTCAGCCAGGGGTTAAACTTCCCTCCATACGAAAATTATCTACAGAAATGAATATCTCCTCCAGTCAAATTAGATCAGGATTCTTAAAAGCCAATTCATTAGGAATTATTACTATGATTCCACGCTCAGGATGCTTTGTTAGTAAGTTTGATTTTGGTAGCATCTTAAATATATTAACAATTATCTATACCTCTTTCTACCTAAATGAAAATAATACCCACCCTTTAATAGAAATCTATGATCTAAAGACTATCCTAGAAATTGGCGCCACTAAAACAGCTGTATCTCGTTGTACCCCTGAAGAATTATTAGTAATAAAAGGATGTGTAGACAAAATAAAAACTGTATCTAATGTTGAAGAAATGATTGCTCAAGATGAGGAATTCCATAATACTATTGCCTTATATTCTCGTAATTCTCTTGTGTTATCACTAACCACCTTAATCCAACAATTAATTAGAAAATCTCGATTAGAAGATTCTGAATACTTTTCAGCATTAGAACAGGTAATTACAGATCATGAAACTATTTATAATGCTATTAAAGATAAAAATCAAGAGCTTGCCATATCATTGGCAGAAGTACATAGTGATAGAAAGAAAAATCGCTTAATGAAAAAATAATCCCCCCCTCATTTTTTTAAAATAAAAAAAAAGCTCATCGTACTATATTTAGTAATGGGCTTTCTTTTTAGAGATTTTGTGGTGTTTATCATTTTTTTTCTAGATGATTTTGATACATAAGAGATTTCGTGGTGTTTATCGTTTTCTTTCTAGATGATTTTGATACATAAGAGATTTCGTGGTGTTTATCGTTTTTTTCTAGATGATTTTGATACATAAGAGATTTTTGGAGCGTCTCCCCACCACCCTAATAT
>CAMQVI010000046.1 GCA_947038195.1 uncultured Brevinema sp. | reverse complement strand
GTACTTGTTTTACCATAATTATAATCGTCGAGGGTACTCGTTAATTCGTGGAACAGTTTCCAATTATCAGCATCTTTATAATAGAATAGAGCATAGTGTTGTATTTTAGTGGTACTAGCGGCGGCGGTATTATCCCAATCGGTACGGAAAGAGAATTTTTCTTTAGGGGTGGTGGGATTTAACCAAGTATAAGATCCACCAGTACCGTCAGTTTCATCACCGACAGGAGCATATTTATCCCCATCGAACTGGTTATAGTCTCTACATCCTGTAAGAATGAAAAGAGATAGAGTTAATGTTTTTATATATTTCGTATAGTGATTCATACAATTCCCCTGTAGAAAAGTAAGCATATTTTTAATTATATTAAAGTATAATATGCAATTAAAAAAAATGCAAGAGAAAAAACATTGTTTTAGTTATATTTTATAGATATTATAGGGGGCAAGAGGTTTTTTAAGATATTATAGCGAAAGCGTCGCCTTTATATCTAGAAAAATTACTTTCTTTATAGTAGGATTCGTACCAATACCTTATATCACTAGGGCTAGCAGACCCACTGGGTTTAGCGATATCATCGATAACAGCTCCTTTGAATACAACATGCTTGTTAGATGTGGTGTTAAAACCTATAACTATTACCACTTTTAAATTTAATGTAATGCCACTAATAGTCTGCTCAAATTGATAAGCTGCTGTAAACTCATCAATCACCCTTAGTAGGGTGTAGGTGGTAGATGGGGTAGCACCTGTGTGGTCTAGGAAAGTCCCAGTAAAAGCTCCGTTGTCTTGGAAAGGAAAGGGAATCGGAGGGCTTGTAGGGGTGCCATCAGCATTGGCTGTACTCCATGAAGTATCTGTAAGAAACGCTATAAATGCTTCTTTTTCTGGATTTATAGAGCATTGACTGAAAAAAAAGAGGGAACATAATAGAATTATATGGTGCATTGTTTATCCTAAATTAGATTTTATTCCTATATTATAATATATTATTGATATTAATCCAATCTCAAGATGAATAAATTATATTATTAATATGTTTTTTGTATTGACACTAAATATATAGTGTAGTACAATATATATTAGTTAGGGAGATGTTTATGTTTTTTAGGAAAATACTATTATTATTATTGTTACTATTTCCGTGCTCTTTTTTTGCTCATGACAAAGACATGACAGGCTGGGTAGGCTATGAACAACAGTTTGGAGCATTAAGACAAGAATTTATCACCTATGGTGGAGCTTCTGCTGGAATGTCTATATATGGACTGTCTGTAGGTGCCGGTATTTACGGAAATTATGGTTTTAAATCCTCCATAGGGACTACAATTCCCTATGATGTGTCTATTATTTATGGAGGGCTAGTGGTGGGATATAAGAGTCCTGAGCTAGAGTTTGTACGTTTTCGTCTGAATGTTTTATTAGGTTATGGTACTGTAGATATGGTCTCCCAAAAAACAGGACATTTCATGGTAGCTCCTACTTTTTATGTAGATTTTATTATTGCTGGAGAGTTGAATGTTAGTTTGGGTGTGAGTTATCGTTATTTCCATGGCTCTGATACTTCTCTCAATCTTAACACCCCTGAAAATAGCTTTGCTGCCATGGTAGGGTTCTCCTGGATAGGGGATGATTAAAAGATATATATTTTATAAATTCTAAAACAAAAAAAAGCCTAAGAGTAAATCTTAGGCTTTTTTGATTTTGTTGATAATAAAACTATTTTAGGGCGAAAACACTGTTTTTTTGAGTGAGATCCATGTTTTCTTTAGAAAAAGTGTTGATAAGCCATTCTCTTTGTTGGGGGATGGTTAGACTACTAGGGTTTGTGTAATTTTGGAACTTAGCCCACGCAAGAGTAGGTGTCCCCACTGCTGTGCTTAGAAAAATCCCTCTATACAAGGTTAAAGTTTCTCCGTTAAATTCATAAACAAAGCGATAATAAACTTTTTTAGGGGAGATTGCTTCGTCTATGATATAGGCTGCTAATTGTTGAGGGAATAAAGTATTATAGGGTGTGGTAGTGTGAGGAATAGAACCGTCTATCGTAAACATAGCCTTTTTAGAGGTGATTCTTCCACTATCATCAGCTAAATACCAATTTTGCTTGTAAACTTCATCAACAAAAGCCTGCTGAGTGGCGGGTATATCTAAAGAACAAGCGTTGAATAATAAAAAGAATGCTAAGAGTTTTTTCATAAAGTCTCCTCAATCAGATAGGACCTAGTCGTATCTGGTAAAGTATTCTTTAATTATATATAAAATTGAGGAGAAATTCAAGTTTTCTCCTCAATTATTTTATGATTTCTCAAAATATATCTTAATAAGATTGTGAGATTAGTGCCTCATCTTATGGATATCACTAGTTTTTATAGGTACCTTTTAGGGTGTATTGGGCTAGGATATGTCCGTCCATTTGTTTATAGAGATCGTTCATTAAGAACCCGTTTTTGAGTCCTAGTTTAGTGTCTAAGGCAAATACATGTAGTTCATAGAGATGGGGAGCGTCTGGGGGTGCCATACCACCGTAATAACGTGATAACTCTTTACTTTGGGAGCCACCTTGCATACTCGTCCAGCTATTGAGCCCTTGTACAAAGTCTGTGGCACTTTGGCTTTCGTTTTCGAATAGCTCTGTGCGGATGATGTCGGCTGCTGTCCAATGTATCCAAGAGAATCCACCACTTACAGGGAAAGCATCCTTGTCTTCTAAAACAAGTGCGTAAGATACGGTCCCCGCAGGAGCGTCTTCAATTTTAAAGGGAAGGGAACAGGTGGGCATTCCGTTTTCGTTCTTAAGAGCCCCGTGTTTTCCGTGTTTATCGTGTATTTGTCCATTGACAATGCTAGCACTGGTAACTTTCATATTATGTCCTCCACAGCCTTAAGGGCTATGTTATTTGTTTTGTACTTTAATTATAGATAAAAAAGGGGGGACTGTCAATCACCTACTTTTTAGTAAGGGGGAAATACCGTCTTTTCAAATGACTCTGAGGTCATATTCAAGGGGAAAGGGTCAATTAAATGACTCTTTGTATCATTTAATTGATTGTTTTAGTGCTTTATAATCACTTTCAAATGATCGATAGTTACTTTTTTAGGAGATTTAATCTTATAAAATGGAAAATTTAGCTAATAAATAGGTAAATTTTGTAATTTTTTGGGGAATTGATGGATGATCTATTTTAAAAAGGGGATTGTCGATTTTAGAGATTTTTTAGTAAAGGGAAAAAATGGGTTGAGTGGGGATTTTGGATTGATTTTGGAGATTGTCGATTTTAGAGATTTTTTTAGTAAAGGGAAAAATTTTGGGGTTTGGGATTATTTTTTGGGATTTGGTGGATTGCAATCAATTTTTATGATATAATGTCATTGAATAAAAATTAGGAGTTTACACATGCTTAAAATTTTAGTTCTCTATTATTCTGGTGTCGGTAATACAAAATATGTGGCAAATCAAGTATATTCTATACTATCAAAAAAATCTAAAGAAGTTGAAAAATCTAAAAAGTTTTCTATTGAAATACATTCCATAGAAAAGGTGCCTCTTAGTTTGGAAATAGATGCCTATGATGCCTTAATTATAGGGTTTCCAACAATACATTCTGCACCAGCCCAACCCATTCTGAATTTTATGAAGATACTTATGCAACTTAAAAAGGAAACCCCTACATTTCTATTTACGACTTGTGGATTGTATGCTGCGAATAGTCTCAGGATTTTTGCTGAAAAATGTATCCCCTTAAATATGATACCTATTTTATCTAAGAGCTATCGTTGTAGTGCTACTGATGGGATGTTGTTGGCTCCATTTATGAAATTTTGGTTTAAGAATGAAAAACATCTTCTTCCTAAACTAGAAAGAGATGCTTTGAATTTTATAGAAAAAATAGGGGATCCTGTAGAATTAGATATGCCTAAAGAAGCACCTTATAGTATTCTCAATTATCCTAATAAATGGCTGGGGCAGAAGGGAGTGTTTTCGATTTATCTCCATAAAAACCTCTGTGCTAAATGTTATAAATGCGTAAACGACTGTCCTGTGAAGGCTTTTGATAAAGACGAAGAAAATTTTCCTTTGTTACAAAAATCAAAGTGTATAAATTGCTATCGCTGTATACATCATTGTCCAGAGGGTGCCTTATCTCTTTCTAAAAAATATCCTCCTAAAAAACGTTGGAGTTTAGTAGAAGAATAGTATTATATTATAAAAAAAAAAGACTCTCTAAATCATAGGGAGTCTTTTTTTGTTATTTTTTTTTATAAAGATATTTTGTGGGGTGTAAATTTAAAATAGTACAGAAAAAACTTTGTATTTATGTTGACCAGTTTTTATTTTTATAGTTGGAATCATAAAATCTAATATTATGTGCGGTTTGTTTATTGTTAGAATCTAATACGATATCATATAAAACAAGAGTTCCATATAAATCATTAAAATCTAATGCTTGATTCATACGCTTAAAAAATGGGATATTTTCTGGAACAGCCTTGATGAATCCAAAATCAACACCGTTCTTATCTTTTTTAACAGAAATAACCATACCACTTCGTGAGTTTTGTGTTTTATTGCTTGAACCATTTGAATTGGGAGAAAAATACTTTGTGATTTCTGTTGTAAATTCTTCAGTATCCTTTATTGCAAATTTACTTTTTCCTAGCTGGTTAGTCCAGATGTTTATTGTTTTTTCGAAAATATCAATAGAGTCTAGTATTGCCTTTTCGCACATATTTGGATTTGCAAGATATTCTCTGATGTTATTGCAGTAGCTGCTTATTTTTTTATAGTCAGTTAAGTTTGGCATTTTTGATGCTACGACTAATTTGAAAATCATCATAAGCTGGAATTGATATGTTTTATACATTTTTTTCAGAACTGGATTTTTCGAAAAGAATCGTTCAAAGGATTCAACAATCTCAGAAACAATATAGTAGGGCTCAAACTGGTGGATGTCTAGAAAAATCTCATTTTGATACTTTTTTATCAAGATAGATTCGTGTTTATATGCATAATGTGGTTTTTCGAGTAAAATTGCTACGGAAGATTGTGTTAAAACTCTAAGGTTAACTTTTTGCGTAACTTTAATTGAAAAATTTCCCTGAAATTGCTTGGAACGTCTTTCATAAAAAAGTTTATGAATAGGTTTGATTGGTGCAACTGCTAGAAAATAATTTTCTAAATTTTTATGGAAATCTCGGGTGATTTCGAAAACCTCATCATGTACAATGTTTTGCCGATTTGTCGTTCTCACGACTTGATTAACAATGTCATTATTTTCAGTGGCAATAATTTTAATTGTTATAGGAATTTTAGAAGGGGTAAATCCTTTCGATTTATAATAATTATATATTACATTACAGGTTTGGCAACCATTTACAATCTGTGGGTTTTTTATAGTGGCTTTTCTAGACGCAAGAGAAAAATAATCGCAGACGATGGTAATTCCGTTATTAAAAAGTATGAATTTTTCAGGAGTAGTGCCGAGGGTGTTTAATATCTCGCTATTTATTGTTGTATCACCCTGAAATGCACGGACATTGTCATAGAAAAGAGAACTTCTTATAATTTTTTCTTCTGTCTGAAGTAATTTCATTAATTCATCAGAATCTGTGCATACCAAAGCACTATTACTTACTCCCTCAACTTCAGGAAATGAAATTTGTTCATCTATAGAAATTATTGTTTCAAAGTTGTTTTCATTATTATTAATAATTGTTAATATTTTTTTTTCATCTATGTAATGGACTTGGACTTCTTCATAATTACCCATTTTTATTATATCATCACACATTTTTTTTTCATAAGCTATAATATTTATATCTTCATTCCATTCACCCATAGCTACAAAGTATACTCTAACAGATGGTTTTTTATCCCACAATAACATTACGTCTTCAGATAAAATATAGTCAATGAGTTCTAACCATATATTAACTTTTTCGTTGGATATTTTATACCGGTCTTCAGAGACAGCATTAACAACACCAGATTGAAAAGTATTAAATTCAGATGCAACAAAATTAGGACGATATTTAGATTGTATGAAAAACAGTTCAATATCCATTTTTTTCTTTAACTCAACATATTCTTTAATATCTTCTTTTGATGTAATAAAGGAGCCATTTATTTTTATCCCTATTCCATCTAAACCAGAATCATTTGTTCCACCAACATTAGCCGTTTCAAATAATTCTGTTTTTAAGCTGAAAACATCAGTTTGATGCGAGGTAAAAATTAAATAATTTATATAAATCTCGAAATTTTTTGATTGTTCATGCTCATCTAATTCATACCGTTCAACAAACCTCTTAAATCTCACCTGAATTATTGGTTCTAATTTCATATAATGTCCCCCTATATAATAAAATAAGATGTTTTCATAATACTTTATTTATTATATAGGATTCTTTGATTTTGTCAAGTGTAGATCACCAAATAAAAAGACTCCCTATGATTAGAGAGTCTTTTTTTATGTGGCGTTTAAAAATATTTATTGTATTAGAGTGTTTCCACCTATTTTATAAAACAGTCCATGTTCGTTATTACGATATTCTGTTATTTCAATGACTTGTCTTTTATAAAGACTTGATGTGTTGTGATTGTTATTTGTATAATATAAGTTCACAAGCTTTTTCATAGTATCACCATGACTATTCATGCTCTCTAATGTGTAATAATGTTTATTATTAATATTAAACATTCTATAATCATTACCAAAATAAAGATAATCCTTAGTTACAACACCATCACTATACTCTACATCTATAAAAGTTTTGTTGGCTAGTGTCTGTGCCATTCTCGCCTCGTCTTTTGGACTGACACTACAAGAAATAACGCTCAAGAAAATGAGCATACTAAATAATTTTTTCATAATAACTCCTTAAATTATGACTTTATGATAAATACAGCCCTCCATACTTTTTTATAGTACGAGAGCATGCCCCAATGTTGAAAAACCTCATAACAAATGCTATGAGGTTTGATGTTATCAATACAAGAAAGCTCATAGAGTTGTATTGATAACATCTTAGATTGTAATCTAAATATTTCTACTTATACTACGGACACCAAAATTATACAAACTGCTATGAGCAATTATGTTAAACTTACGATGTCCATAGTATAAAAACAAATATCTAGACACAATTCTTACTATTAGTAATCAAAAAAAGATTTTCCATACAGAAAACCTCTATCTTTATACTAGTAAGATAGAAATGAAATAGATTGTTTCCAACCTAAGATGTTATCGTTATTAGTATAACAGAAGTAAGAATTATTGTCAATAGATTTTTCTTTATTAGGGGATTCTAAATAGGAGCTTTGATTCGGTGGGATTATCTAAACGAAAAAGAGACAAGTTAAAACATCTAAATTTCTATGCTTCGCTAGAGGATAAATGAGGGGAGCTTTGATTCGCCACAAAATATCTACATGCTTCGCTAGAGGGTAAATGAGGGGGGGCTTTGATTTGCCCCAATATTTCTACATCGAGGGGTTAATAGGGGACGAGTAGTCCCTTATTTGGCTCGGGGGTTATAGGGGGTACGCCAGTGTACCTCTAGCGTAGCACTCTTCGAGTAATAAAAAAAATAGATGCCAAGAAATGTCTTATATATCAAAGATAGTGATAGTAAAAAGAGGAGACACCGAGAAATCTCTTTTATATCAAAATTATCTAGAAAAAAAAGGTAAACACCACTAAATCTCTTATAAATAAAATCAACTAGAAAGAAACGATAAACACCACTGAATCTCTTATATTATATATTTTTTGTTAAATAAGATAATAGCGTGGTTCAAATCTTCTTTATGGGGGTGTCTTTCGTAACACCCCCAAACCCCATACGACTAAAGGGGACTGCTAATCCCCTTTAGAATCCCCACGATGGAGATTTTTAGAAAACTAATTTTCAAATCATCCCTCAATAACTATATATAATTGGTGGGCTATGTTCCGACACAATCTCCTCTGTTGAGATGATTTATAGCAACGGCTTTTCGCCTCATAAAATTGGGGGGGGACCACTAAATCTCTTTTATACCAAAATCAATAAAAAAAGACTCCCTGTGATTAGAGAGTCTTTTTATTTGTTATAATTTTAGGATTAATTTTTCATAGTACCAGAGGTATTATCTGATGTGGGAGCATTAGAATCATTAGGCGTATTGTTTTCTACAGTAGTAGATCTACTGCTTTTTTTCAATCCGAGAGAACTGCCTTCAGTACCAAAATTATCTTTAGCATAAGTTCCTAAAAGCCAAGCTCTTATATCTGCGTTATTGCCTGGGTCTGGAGGATCGATTCTATTTATCAAGCTAGCCCAAAAAATACCAGGTTCTTTCGTGGTGTTAAGATACCCATGAAATACACCTTGGTATAAAGTTAGATTTTCACCGTTAAATCGGTAGGTAAAACGGTAATAAGCATGCGTGCTATCTTCATTGACTTCGTCAAGAATGTATTTAGTATTATACTGGATAGGCATATCTAGTCTAGAGTTACCACTCTTATCAGTCCAAGGTGTAAACTCACCTACAAAAGAGCCATCAGACTGAAAAGGAACAAGATGACCAGATGGTTTATCTTGATTATCTTTTAATGGCCAGTACCACCCTTGATTATAAACGGAAGCAATCCATTTTTGTGATTCAGGGCTGAGATCTGTGATAGAACAGGCACTAAAAAATAGTAGTATTATTAATAATTTTTTCATATAATTTCCCCCATATTAAGATATTACTATCATTATAATTTATTTTTTATTTTTGTCAAGGGAAAAATCGTTTTATTTGTATAGACTCATCAAGTCCTATCTATTGACACTAGGGATACTGTGTATTATAATTTGGGTAGATAAAAGGAAATTTATAAAATTTATTAAATGAATAGGGGGAAATAGGAATGATTTTAGAAAGTAATACTAAAAAAGTTTATGGAGCCGCATTTTTCTTTACAATTATAGTAGGGTGTTCCTTTTTAGGGATAAAATCTTGTATTCCTTTAGCAGATCCTTTAGTTATTCTAGCGTATCGATTTAACTTTGCACTTTTAGCGGCATTGATACCTATAATGGTGGGTTTGGTGAAAGTGGATATAAGAGAGAAGGATAAATCTGCTCTTATGTGGACAGCTGGATTTTATATTGGATTTATCGTGTTACAGACTATTGGGCTTATATTCTCTACCTCAGTAGAAGCTGGGATTATATTTTCTATAGTACCTATTTTGGCTAAGATTATAGCAGGGATATTTTTAAATGAAAAAACTACGATAAGGCAGAATATTTTTATGTGTATATCTGTATCTGCTGTAATTGTAATGTTTATTTTTGGGACGACAGATATTCAAGTTAATTTTATAGGGCTTATAGTGCTCCTTTTATCAAGTATTTCAATGGCTATTAGTAACGTGTTTATGAGAGGGGTTAGAGCTTTGTATACTCCTTATGAAATAGCTCTTTGTATTGCATTGTTTGGTTTTGTTATATTTAATGTATTGGCGATTGGGTGGGGTCTAAAGACAGGCTCTCTAGAGGGGTATATTGCTCCCTTAAAAGAGCCAGTATTTTTAATATCTATAATCTACTTGGGCGTTTTATCCACATTAGTATCAACACTCCTTTTAAGCTATATGCTCGCAAATTTACAGGCTTTAAAGGCAACGGTTTTCGGGAATTTAGCGACGGCACTTTCTATAGTTGTGGGGATTGTCGTATTAAAAGAACCTGTTCAGATGTATCATATCGTATGCACAGCCTTAATCATCGTAGGTGTGATAGGGGTGAGTTTGCCTACTAGTGGTGTGATTAAGCCAAGTGAAGAAAAAAAATGAGATTAAAAGAGGGAGTATTCTTTTATTGATGGGGAGCTTGTCTCTTATTGTTATCATTGACAATAATTTTAATAGGATGTATACTGTATATTGAATTCAAACAAAGAGGGAACAATGAAAACACTCATTTTATTATTATTACTCAC
Source organism: uncultured Brevinema sp. (assembly GCA_947038195.1). Classification (GTDB taxonomy): domain Bacteria; phylum Spirochaetota; class Brevinematia; order Brevinematales; family Brevinemataceae; genus Brevinema_A. The sequence goes on along the minus strand of CAMQVI010000046.1, from coordinate 5,040 downwards.
TACGGGGAATGTGACAGCATCACCAGCATCATTTATTACAAAAAATTTCAATAGCATAATAGCTCCTATTATCGAAAACTATCCAAAAACTTTGGAAGTTAGAAGAAGAAGTGTTAGAAGAACGAGACGTACGACACGTCGTCCTTCAGGTCAACAAAGACCTTATCAACAAAATAATCGAGGATTATTTGGGGGATTGTTCGGAGGGATGCTTTTAGGGAGTATGTTTGGTAATATGTTCGGTGGGGGAATGGGTGGTGGATCTCTACTTTTTCCTTTATTGATAGGGCTGGGGATTTATATGTTTATACGGGCAAGAGCTCATAGTAAAAATTCTAGTCGTTATAACGATCACCAATCCGATAATTATATTGATGATCAATCTAATGATTATCAAGATGATGAGGTGGTGGAGACTATTGAAGAGATTTACGAAGATGATGTCTTAGTAGAAACGAGACGCACTTTTAGTGACTCCTCTAGAACGGAGATTACAGATCATAGAAAAGATAAAAAATAGTATAGTATCTATATAAAAAAAAACCCCTTACTTTTTGCAAGGGGTTTTTTTTTGGATGATTAGAGAGGGGATATTATCACGCTGCTGCATTTGAGTTAATTCGATCAATAACCTGCTTAATATTTTTCCAGATTGATTTATCAGTAAATATTTCTGCAACACTTCCTTTATCAGTAAATGGCGATCCTTGTAGTACAGTCACGTCTTTTAGAAGACCATTTTGTACAATATACTCTACTATTTGATTAACAAAATATATTTGCCTACTATCAAGGTTTACACTATCTAAAAACTCCTTAAATGCTGTTTTGGCAGCATTCATATCCAAGCCTACAATTTCTCGAACAAACTCTCCAAGAGGCTTTGTTCCATATGCTGATTCATAATCTTGCTTTGTGCCGACTTCACTCCAAAGAATTTGCTCTAGGGACTGAATATCTTCGAGCGAGAGTGGGTGATTGGATTTTAGTTTAGCAACAGCTATATTATCGGGGTGTTGTCTAATATAAAACTCTGCTTTTTCTTTATAGTTTTTCAAATCATCGTTTTCAAGCTCTGATTCTTTCCACTCAATTGATAGAATGTCATCTTCAAAATTTGTATCATAGCGTATTTTAGTTTTAGGTATATATTTCATTAGATTTCTAAGTTTTTGACGAATATTCTCAAATTCATTTATTCCAGCAGTATCGAGGTAGTCTGTATGCAAAATTTTCTTTATAAGATCTGATTGTCCTATGATTTCAGGAATATTTGCTACATTGGCGATATTGCTAACTTTTTTAAACAGATCATTTCGTTCACGACTATAGGTTTTACCTATTATATACACAAGTTCAATTTTATACATAAGTGCATCAAAACGTACGGCACTAATTTCATCTTTGTCAGGCTCTATTAAAGGTGATAACTCTTTACTGATGATAAGTGTATCTTCATAAGATAACAAATTATAATTATCTGGATTTGAATATAAATCAACATATTTTAGATGTTGATTTATTGCAAAATTATTACGATTCAGCTCTTTAATCTTTGTAACCATATCAGATATTAAGCTTGTTCTAAAAAGCGTTAAAACCTCTGTTTGAAATTCAATTGATTGTAGTTTGAATACGATCTGTGCTTTTAAATTAAAAATTGCACTTTGTAAAGCAATCGTATTGGTGGGAGCTTTTTCTTTGTTTATACGGAAAAAATCAAAATTGCCACAGAAATCAAAAATGTAAAACTGCTTTTTATTTTCTCCGTCTAAAAGTCCTTCACATAGGCGTGTGCCCCGTCCAATCATCTGCCAAAATTTACCCTTACTCATAACTTTTTTGAAAAATACTAGGTTCAAAATATCTGGGATATCAATACCTGTATCTAGCATATCAACAGATATTGCAATTTGTGGTAGTTTATTACCCTCAGAGAATTCATCAATAGCACTTTGAGCATAGGTCATATAGTTATCAATGACCTTAGCATACCCAGTGAGATGAGGATATTCTTTTCCAAAAACCTCAAATATTTTCTCTGCATGGTTATGGTTTTTTGCAAAAATAATTGTCTTCCCCAATTTTTCACCATAATCGATATGAATACCATTGCTCATTAAAATATGGAGAGCTTGACGGATCGTATCTTCATTGAAAATCCACTTATTTAAAGCTGATGAACTAATAGATTCTGGTAATTCGCCGTTTTCATTTTCAAATGTTTCTTCATAAATCTCTTTATCTTCTTCTGAAAGCTCGTCATAAATGATACCTTGTTCTATAAATTTAAGCTTGGTTTCTATAGATACATAATCAACTAAAAACCCATCTTTTACAGCCTGTGAAAGATCATAACCATAGGTGGGTATTCCGTTTTCCAGTTGAAAAATTTCATAGGTATTTTTATCTATTTCATCTTTTGGGGTAGCAGTCAAACCGACTAAGGGGGCATCAAAATAGGTGAAGATATCCTTGTATTTATTATAAATTGAACGATGTGCCTCATCACAAATAACAAGGTCAAAGTGTCCACTGGTAAACAACTTGCCCTCTTCATCTTTAACATCATCAATGCAATTCATCATGGTTTGATATGTAGAACAGATACAATGTGCGTTGTATTTTTTCTCTTTACAAATATTCGTTACTGATAGTTCGGGAAGTAAATTTACAAAACTACGTTTTGCTTGTTCGACTAGAGAATTTCTATCCGCAAGAAATAGAATGTTTTTCACCCAAGCTTTTTGGTGTAATATATCACAAAGAGCGATAATAGTTCTCGTTTTACCAGAACCTGTTGCCATAACAAGAAGTGCTTTTCTGCGATTTTTTTGTTCAAAAGTATTGCAAATAGATTTAATTGCATCTATTTGAAAATATCGATCTGCAATGTCGAGATTAATGGTACTAGGTAGAAGGGTTTTTTTTAATTTTCTAAGATTAAATAGTTTTTCTAAATCACGCTTAGCGTAGATGGTCGCCACCTTGCGTTCTGGGTATTGTCCGTCAATAATTCGTGTGTCAAAACCGTTAGTGAGGAAAATAACTGGACGATGATTGTACTGTTTTTCCAGTAAATCAGCATATAGAGTGGCTTGCTGTCTTCCTTTTACCACATCAACACAAGTACGCTTTGCCTCGATGAGGGCAAGGGGTTTATGATCATCACTAAATAACACATAATCAGCAATCCCAATCTCAGAACTATTTGGCATGCCTTTAAGGCGGACTTCATTTTCCCAGTTTTTACCCTGTGTCCACCCCACATCTATAAGCATTGTGTCAATATATAGTTTACGGGTTTGATATTCAGATAAGTCTAGTGGTTTTGGGGTATAGGTCTGTTGTTGTTCGGCACGACGAGCCGAAAGCTCTTCTTTGAGTGCTTTATTTTCATTGATTAGTGTTTCAAGGGTTGTGTCTGGTGTTTCTGTAGGAAGAGGTGTTCCTTGATTTTGCTTTAAGAGAGAACGATTGAACTTATTTTCATTATATTTTTCACCATAGCAGTATGCCACAAAATCTAGGAATATAAAAAGGTTTTCAAGGCAAAGCTCTGCTCGCTCGATAGGGATTTTTTGGCTTTTATGGGCGGAGTTATTGCCAACTCTACGAATGAAGTCCATGCGTTTAAGTATATCGAGCCCTATAAGGTCTCGAAATTCTTCAGTATTCATAAGAGTATATAAATTATCTTGAAAAGGTAAAACTAAAAGATTATCCACAGAATACATCCATTTAACAGCAAATTCCATGGCACGACGGCAGTTTATAATACTGGTATCTATGTCAATATGGAGAGTTCTTTCAGCAGAAATGGCGACAGATGAAAAAGATTTGAATTGTTTTTCGCTTTGTAGGAAATCAAAATTTGTCATGGTTTTTCTCCATTTTATGGGTATTTCTTCTAAAAGAAAGGGGCTTATTCAAAATACTCTTGCATTCTAGCATTGTATAGTATTTCTAGTTTTAAGAGTGCTTTTTGTATAATTTCTTTTTGTTTTTCGACTTTTGTTACATAGTCGGCAAATTTATTTTGTAGGGGTAGGGGGGGGCAAATTGTAGGAATACTATTACAAACTGACTTATTCATATATAAAACGGTTGTGCTACTTGCTTGGCTGTTCATATAATCTTTTCTTTTTCCTAAGTAATGCATAAGAAATACATTATTCATTTCAGGTTTACATTGGAATGAATGAAGTTGTTGATTTATAATAACAGGAAGTAATGAAATTGTACAAATTCCTAAATTTCCTACACAACTCATGATTACACTCCCAGAAGGTATTGTTTTACGGTTAACTTGCGTAATCTCAGCTTGTGTTAATCCTAAATTCTTTTTAGATTTTTTGGTAAATCCATTAATTATCAAATCATCAATTGTAATCCAAGGTATACTACCAGTAAATTTTTTTGGTTTATCTCTCCCTGGAACCATACAATCACAATAATCTATAACAGTTTTATTCTCCCATCCCATAGGATTGTTTATAGGATCGCCGAACATTTCTACAAATTTCGCTTTTACTAGTAGGTCTAGTTTTGTTTGTTGGCTTTTGCGTTTCGCTATTAAGTCAGTGATGTTATCTAGTTCCTCGGCGATTTTCTTTTGTTCTTCTAGAGGGGGGAGGGGGATTTGTAGTTCAGCATACCTTGATATCCAGTATCGCTTGTGTAATTCTGTATCGACTTTTATTGTTGTCATGTGGTAGTATAGAAACTTTAAATGTGCAGTGTCAGTAGCCTTCAGTATCTTCATTGCAGAAGATTTTACTTTAAACGGAAAATCAACATATTTTGTTGCTGTAGTGAAATCATCAAATATTATAACTGGCAGATTCGTGAAAATATTTTCAATTTCGTTTGTATATCCGAGAATAAAAGTCTGCCCAGCAGTTAAAACAGGAGTGAAAAAATTATCATTATATAAGGTTGATTTAACAATATACTTTGTTGGTTGCTCATATTCAAGAACATCACCCAACTTAACCATTTGCCACTTACTCATAAAAGCCTTCTAAATCTTTTAGCCCT
>CAMQVI010000045.1 GCA_947038195.1 uncultured Brevinema sp. | reverse complement strand
TTTGGTAAAAAGATGAATCCAAAAGATTATCAGCCTAGATTAAGATAAAATAAAAATCTTGCTTAAAAACTTACGTTTTTTACGCTAGATAAGACAATAGTGTCTATAGCATGCAACTCATTTAGAGTATGATGGGTTACGTTATTTTGGAGCAAGCATAGGTCTAGCTTTCGGTAAATATATAAATTTAATATATAATAAAATAAAAATAAGAATCTGGCTTAAAAACTTACGTTTTTTACGCTAGATAAGAAAAATTGTTCGGATATTATATATCCTCTCATTTTTCTAAAGGAGTAAATAATGAAAAAAATGTTATTACTAACACTAATGCTAGCAAGCCCATTAATGGGGCAGGACAATACAAAGATGAATTTTCCCTATGTGAATAATTCATTGAAATTATATGCAACTATAGGCTTACCTTTGGGTATAGGATTTTTATATGCACCAGAATTTCGTAGCTCTGTCAATGATAATGTCCTCCATGTACTAAATTTTGATGTCAAATTTTTAGGACTGGATGCCACTGGTGTTGGATTACATTTATTAGGTTTTGATTTAGGTTTTCAATATAGTGTAGGGTCTTTACTATCTAATGGCGGAAGATTTTATGTTGATTTAATAGGAGTTGGCTGGGGTGGAGGCTTTTGTGAAGGGGATGGATCTATTATCAGAATAAATTTACCTGGATTTCAAAACACTTTAGCAAATGGCTTTTACTGGGCATTAAGAACTCATGTAGCATTACAAGAGCATAAAAGAGAACATATATATAAAGCAAGCTTTGGAGCATATTTAGCATTAGGATATGACTTTGGTAAAAAGATGAATCCAAAAGATTATGAATCCAGATAAAACAACAAAGAAAAAGCTCTAGTTTAAGTACTAGAGCTTTTTTGATTCTTTTGATTCTTTGTTTTATTTTTTTTATCCCATGATATCAATAGAGTGGCCATTGGCTTCATCAAGTAGTTCTTTTTCTGAGATTTCTTTTTCCTGGTGTTTAGGATGGCTACTATCTAAATGGTCTTCAGCATGTCCGTCTGTCATCCCTTGTTTAATAGTATCCATGACTTCTGTGTCATTTTCATCATCAGGAATTTTAATGACAGATTCTTTGGCTTTGATGTTTTGATCGGTGAGCATTTGAGATTGTTGGGCGTGTTTTAAGGAATGATCACTTTCTGGAGATTTTAAGTTTTGAGATTGGGTGATAGACATCATCACATCTATAGGACGGATACTCATAGGATGCACTCCTAATATTAAAATATAATAAAATAGATACCAATAGTATAAGCCAGATTCTGTATTTAAGAAAACATCTATCTTGATTTATTATTACTAATAAATTCTTTGCGATTTACCCGTATGTATCATAAAACCAATGATATGCATACTGCTTATTCTTGCCTTAAGGAGGGTTTATCCTGCCTTTTCTTTTACAAGAAAAGCGGTGAGCTCTTACCTCGCCTTTTCACCATTGTGGTTTTAGAAACTAAAACTTCACTGTATATTTTCTGTGACACTTTCCCTCATATCTTACGATATGGACGGCTCTTAACCGTTCCTTGGTTTTTTAAGGTCTAGACTTTCCTCCCTTCCTTTTACAAGGTATGGGCGTTTTCTCTATTGGTATCTATTGTTTTTTACTTAAAGCAGAATAACTGTGTAGAACATTGGCAACTTTATCGTTATCTCTTAACTCAAGATAAAATTTAGGAGCTTTTTCTAATTTATTTACCCCTACTACACCCAAAACATCTCCTTTAGAAATATTTTGCCCTGTACTAACGTTTAACTTTTCTAGCCCTGCATAAACAATATTTCTATTGTCTGATAATTGTAGGATTACAACATTTTGGAGGGCATTAATATAGCCAGCGTATTGTATAGAGGCTGCCACAGGAGCGAGTAGAGAACTTTTTTCTTTTAAGATAATATCTACACCACGTCCCGAAGAGGTGGCTTTGGTAACTTGTGATATTTTTATAGGAAGAGGAATATCTTTAAATCTATTACTTCTAATACCTTCTGCAGATTTACGGGTAACATATTGGGCTTTTTTACTGGCTTTAGGACCAGGATTAGAAACTTTTTTAGGAATATAGATTTTAAGATTTTCTCCTATATAAATAGTAGTGTTTCTTTTATTATTCCAAGATAGTAACTGAGAGCGACGTACCTTATACTTGATAGCGATATCGTCTAGGGTGTTCCCTCTTTTAACTTTATATCTAATGAGGGTCGTGTTTTCTGTTCTAGCCTTAGAAGAATGCTCTAAATCTGTAGTAGATTTTACTCTAATATTAATGACTTCTCCCGCATAGATTTTATCTGATTTTTTATTGTTAAAATCTTGTATGGTACGAGGAGATGTTTTGAATTTAGCGGCTATGAAAGAAAGATTTTCCCCTCTTCTCACCGTGTATTTTAAGGTCTTATAGCCATCATCAGATGATACAGCATTTTTACCACCATAGAGCTCTAATTTTTCACCAGGATAAATCGTGGAATTTTTTTTATTATTCCACCCTCTTAAATCTGCTGAAGAAACCCCGTGGTTGATAGCAATTTGTCCTAAAGTATCCCCTCTTCTAACGGTATAAGAAGTTTTTTTAGTGTTCTTAGTGGTATTAGGGATTGCTTTATTCCCTACAACTAGATTTTCCCCTATGCCAATGGACGAGGAGGCTTTATTGTTTAATGATTTAAGTTTAGGGACTGTAGTTTGATATTTTAGAGCAATATCACTAAGAGTATCCCCTCTTCTAACCTTATACATAACAGGAGTAGTTTTTATACTCTCTTTTTTTACAGGAATAGCTTCAGGTAATGTGGTAGGAGTAGAATCGGTAGTAGTGATAGGGACACGAAGACTTTGTCCTTCTATAACGTGATTTTCAGAGAGATTGTTGAGGGTTACGATGTGTTCGATCTTTGTATTAAATGTGTCTTTTATGCTCTCGAAAGTATCCCCTGTTTTCGTAGTGTAATTAGTGAAATGGGATGGGATGTATAATTTTTGTCCTACTTCTAAATGATCTCTGTAAAGACCATTCAACTTTCTAATATCTGATATGGATATTTTATGCTGTGTAGCTATTTTCCATAGAGAATCGTTTTTTTGAACAGAATAATTATTAGAGTAGGATAATATAGGGGTGGCACATAAAATCAGAAAGACACTTCGAAATAACATAGATTCCTCACGTTTAAAATTTAACTGTTTATTTATCGGAAGTATTGTCTAATACAATAACACTTTAGATGAAATTATAATTGCAATATTGATTATTATATATTATAATTATAATTATATCAAGTTCAGCGAGGATAAATATGGCAAGAGCACCAAGATCTACAAATATTTTAGCAAGTTTTGCAACAGATGCTTATAAAGCAGGGCACTTCTTACAATTACCACCAGGAGCAGAAGCAACACGTTTTTATATTGCCCCTAGACGACCTTTTCGACAAGACTTTACGGATTATGTGGTCTTTGGGATACGTTATTTTATTGAAAAATATATGCAGACACCTATTACCATGCAAGATATTGAAGAAAGTAAAAAAATATGGGACTTTTTCAATTTAGGCGGGAAACCTTATGCTTTCCCCGTAGAAGGCTTTAAAAAGATTGTTACAGAATACGATGGTTATTTACCTGTCTCCATAGTGGGGGTTAAAGAAGGGCAAGTTTTAAATCAATACAACACCCCTATTTTTATCGTATCAGTGAGCGATCCTGATTTAGTGTGGCTGCCAGGATTTATAGAAACAGCTCTTCAAAGATCTATTTGGTATCCTTCTACGGTAGCTACGATTTCTTATGTTGTTAAAAAAACTATAAAAGCTGCTTATGATCTCAGTGTTGATCCTGAAAATTATGGCACTCTTACCACTAAATTACACGATTTTGGGGCAAGGGGAGCTACTTCGGGAGAAAGTGCTGGTATTGGGGGTTTGGCTAATTTGATTAATTTTGTGGGGACTGATACCATGGAAGCTGTCTATCTAGGGTATAAACTTTATGACACCCCTATTCAAGAGTTGGCTAGCTCTATCCCTGCTTCAGAACACAGTACCGTTACCAGTTGGGGACATGGGCATGAAGGTGAAAAAAAATCTCTACTTCAAATGATAGCTAACGCTAAAGAGTACGAAGACAAGGTATTTGCCTTTGTTTCAGATTCTTATGATTTTTATCATACAGTAGATAATATATGGGGCGATCCTGAGATTATTCAAAAAATTCAAGAAGCTGGCTTAAACCCTGTGGTTCGTCCTGATTCTGGGGACCCTGTCACAGTAGTACTGTATGCCTTGAACTCTCTTGCTAAAACTTGGGGCTATACAACTAACAGTAAAGGCTATAAAGTCCTCAACACAATACGTATTATTCAAGGAGATGGAATGAGTATAGATCGTATTCAACACCTTGTTGATGCTGTGTTGAAACATAAATTTTCTGTTGAAAATCTTACCTTTGGTATGGGAGGAGGGCTTCTTCAAAAGCTTAATAGAGATTCTATGAGCTGGTCCATGAAAATGTATAAAATTAAAATTGATGGGGAATGGAAAGATGTCCAAAAAACCCCTGCTACCCAACAAGATAAAGCTTCTTTTAATCCTCAAAACCTTGTAGATAATAAAGATTGGGTGACACATTATGAATGGGATACTCATTTGAAAGAACCCTTTGTTTTTGAAGATACTTTTCAAAATATTAGAAATAGAGCTAAAGTTTAATAAGTCTAAAACACTTTATAGAGATTTTGTAGTTTTTTCCAAGGGATTTCTCCTATAAGCTCATTGATAATGGTGTCTAAGGTTTTGTTATGTATTGTGTTTTTGGGGAAGTTTATCTTAAAGAGTAATCCTGGAATACTATCTACTCCTTCTATTTCTTTTTGATTAGAAAATTCGTATACATAGTATACAGTGCTTTCTTCTTCTATCCACAAATAATCCCCTAAAGAAGGTGTGGATAGAGAAAATATCTCCATCTTAGTAGGATAGTTGATGAATTTGGCTCCTTTGATAAAAGCAAGATAATAACTAGGCTCTTCAAAAGCATAAATAAAAGAATGTCTCGTCCTTAGTTTAGGGCTATATTGGTAATTAAACTTAGTAGTAACAGTTACTTGAGAGTTTCCATTCTGTATATCAAAAGAGTAACTTGTATTACTAGAACTGATTTTATTTTTTTGAGGTAAAAGATTGTAGGTTTCTGAAATGAGATTTTCAAAGATATTGTATAAAGATACGGTGCTATATCGTATAGAATCACCATAATTTTTTTTATTGTAAGCATCCTGCGCTTGGTTGAATTCTTTACTGTAAACTGGTGGTAAAAAAGTACATATAGAGCATACTATCATAAAATAGTATTTGAAGTTATATTTATTAAAACGGGGTTTAAAATTGTATTTTAGCATAGGAAACCTTCGGAATTATTTTGTGAAGTCTAGATATTCTTTCATTACATGTTTGGCATCTCCAAACATTTTCATTTCACCTTTATGAAGCCACATAGCGTGGTCACAATGGTCTTCAATAGCGTTCTCATCATGAGTAATCATAACTACGGACTTATCAGACTTAATCATTTCTTGAATACGTTTTTCACTCTTTTCTTTAAAATGGGCATCCCCAACACTAAAGACTTCGTCTAAAAGAAGAAGCTCTGGTTGTACACAGGCAGAGACAGAAAAAGTAAGGCGAGAACGCATGCCACTAGAATAAGTAAACATGGGTAAATCTATAGATTGCTCTAACTCAGAAAAGGCGATAATTTCATCTGCCAAGCCATTATTCAAATCTTCTTTTTTTAAGCCTAATAAAAGGGCATTTAAATATAAATTATCTCTTCCTGTCAATTCATTGAAAAACCCTGCCCCTAGAGTTAATAACTGAGTAGAGAGGGTGTTAACAAGTAGTTTTCCAGAATCAGGAGCGTAAGTTTTAGATAACATTCTTAATAATGTAGATTTCCCAGAACCATTAGAGCCGACGATTCCTAAATTTTGGCTTTTATCTAAAGTAAATGAAACGTCTTTTACGGCATGCACTGTGTATTTTTCTTTATCTAACTCTGTCTTAGTAAAGACTTTTTTAAGGCTAAAACTTTGGCTGATGTGGTAAGTCAAAGAAATGTTTTCGGCTTCTATGATAGATTTGGTGTTTTTCATCTATTATATCCTTTTAACGACTAATTTTATTATATTTTTGATCATGTGCATATAGTAAATAAACACTGGAAATTAGCATAATAAAAGTTATACCTATGAGGTATAAAACCCTTTTTGTAGGTGGGGCTACACCATATAAAAATACTTGCCTAAAACTACTAGTGAGAATCCCTACAGGATTAAGTTTCATGTAAAATTGGTATTGTTCAGGGAGATGGTCTATACTGTAAAAAATAGGAGTAGCAAACATCCCTATCATAATAAGGTGAGGTAAAATACTAGAAAAGTCATTCATGTAAACATTAATATGAGCTACTATCATAGTACAAGTCCATGTCAATAAAAATAAGGCTAAAATAAGTAAAGGGGTATATAAGAGATTGATTGTTATAGGAATTTGTAATAAAAACATCATAGCAATTAAAAAAATGAGAGAAAACAAGAAAGGGGTTAAGCTCGTAAGACAAACTGTCAATGGGAAAATAAACTTTGGAACATAATTATCCTTACATATACTCAAATTGCTGCTAATACTAACAGCACCTTGCTGGACAGCCATAGAAAAATAACGCCAAACAAGCATAGCAGAAAAGAAAAACACAGGGAAATTGGGGTCTCTTTGATTGAAAGCCATCCGTACTAATATAATGTATATTGCCATATTGAGAAGGGGGTCTAAAAACCACCAAATATACCCTAAAAAAGTATTGGAGACACGTGACTTTTGTAGAAATTTAGTATACAGTACAATATAATGCCTGTACTGTACTAATTCTTTGAAAAATCTAGTCATAGTTTGAAAAAAAGACATTACAAATACTCCTAGTATAATATTTAAGTATTATACATTGTTTTCGTATTTTTTTCAATAATTTTCACAAATTAATTTGTATAAGAGATTTGGGGAAGTGTCTTGAAGTGGTGGATATAGTAGATGATTTAATACTTTTTCCTTCGAGTAATCAGCAAAACTATTGTGTGTAATCAAAAAAGTCCAATCGGAAGCTTGAGCCAATAAGAGATTATAGAGTTTGTTCTCATTTATAGGGCTATTATATTTCAAATAATATTCCATTTCTGTATTTGCATAAATAAGTGACTGCCATATAGGGGCCGTTTTTCCATTAATCCATGATTCGGCATTGTTGTTTGTCCCCCAAGTAGATAGCAGAGGCTCTAATATAGGAGAGTCACTTTCTGTGGGAGGGATCGCATCAAGAGATATGGGAGAATCGCCTATATACTGTATTAATAAGGACAAGAAGTCAACCCCCTCTTTCCACCAATGACCAAATAATTCCATATCAAAACATACATTGATAATAGGAGCGTCTTGAAATCGTTTTTCGAGGTAGTTTAGGTAATTTTTAACATCATTTTGGACTTGTTCTTTGGCTAATTCATCAGAATAAAGCTCTTTTATAGTATCTGAAGATGAAATACGATGAATAGAAATACCTGTTTTTAATAGCTGGTGTTTTTTTAGTATTTCTTGTATTTCAGAGGACTCTTCAGATAAGTCTTTATGAAATTCCTTATAATGGTGATGGCAAGGATATCCTGTGTGAGCATCCCATATTTTCATGGTGGCATCGTTATCTCTAATGATGTAACTAATGCCCTCATGCCTAAAAATACTATTGAAAACGTGATTTCTTTGTTCATAGAGTAAAACACTGGGGTCTGTGAAACAATATTGTATATCCTGTTCCTTTAGTAAGGGAGAAAGCCTTGGGAAAACACTACATTCAGGGCTCCAAAATCCTTTGATATCGGGAAAGAAGTGATCGGATATTTGTTGCCCTAGAGCGATCTGTGTCTTTAAAATATAAGGAAAAGGTTTTAAGGAAGGGAGGAAGGCATGAGTAGCACTGCTAGTCGTAATAGTGAGATAAGACAGCTTGTGAAAATATTGAAATCCTTTAATAATATTTCTATCCCATTGTTCATATAGCTGTTCTAATTCTATGAGCTGTTCCATCTCTTTTTTTAGAAGATTATTTTTTGTTTCATCCTTTAGATTGACAGACAGGATTTCCTTTCTAATAGATAAGTATTTTTGAAATCCGTCTTGAAATATAGAAGATTCAAGCTGTACCAAGAGAATGGGAGATAGATTTAGGCTAATAGAGAATTTTTTATCTTGATGCTGGGATAACATTTTTAAAAAAGGGAGATAGGAATGTAAAACAGCCTCATAGAGCCAGTATTCAACGCCTGTTTCTAAAACGTAAGGCATATGAGCATGAAGATGTAACAGGTATTGCTTGTTTTTAAACATGGTTCTTTCTCCAATGTGAAATAAGTCTTGCTTATATTAATATTTTTTGCTATAATACTATTATAACAAATATCTTAATATAAGCAAGACTTAAAACAATAAATAGGGGGAAAAATGCTTAGAGGTTTATTGCCTTCACATTCTAACCCAAAGATGTCTGAAGAAGAATTTTTAGCTAAAGATTTAAAGGATATGTACATAATAGATGTTCGTAACCCTTTTGAATTAGGTGGAGGTTATCTAGAATGTGCTCATAATATCCCCTATACAGAAGTAATACAACTACCAGCCAGTATTCCTAAAGATAAGATAGTTCTTACCTATTGTAACTACGGTAATCGAGCTGGGCAAGTGGCAAATCTCCTCTCTAAAGCTGGATACAATACTTATTCTTTGGGTGGATATGCTTTATTTTCCCAAGCATTGAAAAATAAATGTAAAAAAGGATAAAATATGAATGGTAAAAAAATTGCATTGGGTTCAGACCATGCTGCATTCCCCATGAAGGAAGAGATTAAAAAATGGCTCACAGAACAGGGCTATGAAGTTGTTGATTACGGGACTAACTCGGAAGAAAGTGTCGACTATATAGATTTTATATATCCTGCAGCTAAGAGTGTTGCGATGAAAGATACAGACTTAGGGATTGTTTTTTGTGGTACGGGCTTAGGCGCAAGCTATGTAGCTAATAAAGTAAAAGGCATTCGTGCTGCCCTTTGTCAAGATGAGTTTTCTGCAAAACTATCACGTCAACATAACAATGCTAATGTCCTAGTCCTAGGGGGGAGAATATTGGCCCCCACTAGAGCTATAAGTATAGTAGATTTATGGTTGAACACCCCTTTTGATGGGGGAAGGCATCAAAAGAGAATAGACAAAATAAGCGATATAGAAAAAAAAGAGTGTAATATACGATAAACGATCAAAAAGGACATTTTATGAATACTAACCAAGTACCACCAAATATTTATATGGAACAATTTGTACCTGAGTGCAATGCTCTTGATTTATGGGTTAAAATTGTGGATTCTATAGAGCTCCAAAGCCTTTTTAATGGGTCTCTTGGGAAAATACAACAAGATGATGAAGGTTCTCTTGTTTGGAAAAACAAGCTTTTTAGCAAGGTGCAGGGAACTTACCGTATAGAATCTTGTCAGAAAGGGAAACATCTTCTTATTGATGTTCTGGCTGAAGGCTTTACGTCTATCTTATTATTAACATTTGAAGAAAATAAACAAGGCACCTTGTTTCGATTAGATCATCGTGCTTTTGTGGGCAACAACAATAAATCCTTTTTCAACTCCTTTCAAAAACGGTGGACCAATCTATTCAAACAATTTATTGTTAAATAAACGCTGAAAAGACATAAAATAGGATGATTGTTCTAATATCTTTTTAAAATATTCCGATAATTTAAGAGAACTAGTTTTCGTAAATTGGAGAGAAACATGAAATTATTATTATTGTTGATATTTTTAACAATACCCAGTCACTTTTTTTCACAGAGGGTTCAGCTAGCTAGTATACCTGGGCAGGATAGTGATATGGATATCAATGACATGTTACAGCAGATAATAGCACCCTATCATGATGAAATAACTAATCTCAATAACCTCCGGAGAGATAAAGAAATAGAGCTAGTCTTATGGCAAGATTTTAAAACTAATGTTGATAATTTTGACAGTGTCAATCGTTATATCTTCGGTTACGAATCTGCTTTTAAAGTCCTAACCAATGAAAATTCCGACCCATCATCTTTAAAAGTGTTGGTAGGGCGTTCTGCTAAAAAAGGGGACTATACTATCAACATTGAACAGCTGGCTCAGGCTCACTCTATCGCTTCCGCCCCTATCTCTGTAGATAGAACAATCCCAGCTAGTACTTTTAAGGTGCTAGTAAATGAAAAAGAACTTGTTATCCCTTTTAGAGGGGGAAATATTATAACTCTCCACGAAGCAATGCAAGAAATTCTTTCTAACGATATAAATATCAAATTACTCAATGCCTCCGATACCACTAAAGTCTTATCTTTAACAGGGAAAAAAGAAGGCATAGACCAAGAAATCACTTTTGATGGTGATATGGCTGCTCTTTTAGATATTCAACTTTTAACGATGGGGCAAAAAACAGAAACATTGTTTCCATGGATAGAAGATAAAATAGATGGTGTGACTAATATTATTATTACCAATAAATCTGTAGATATCACTACTAATTACTTTATAGAACCTAACACTACCTTTGCTTTTAGTGCAACAGTGGTGGATTGGTCTCCCCCTGTAACAGAACCTAGTCAAATAGATAAAATCGCTCTATCAAATCTTACTACCAGCTCCCTAGGGGCTGTAACTAATAACAGTATCATACTCCCTGGTGCTACCCCTATTTTAGAAGATTTGGTTAGTATAGAAGAAACTAATACCGTAGAACCCCCAAAAAGAATGTTCACCTTGTTTTTTGATGATGACTCTAAAGAGGAAATAGAGCTTAAAACGGATAAATTCAATTTTTCCCTAGAAGAATTTGCTGGAAAATCTATCGTACAAGTACATGCTGAAGCAGAGGGTGCGATTTTAGATATCAGTGATATGACTTTAGTGACTTCTCCTGAAGGGGCACTTCGTCCCTATAAGGAAACTAAAAAAGCTCAAGATTCTAAATTCTTACTAGATGGGCTAGAGATACAAAGACCAAACAATACTATCACTAATCTCATTGCAGGGGTTACTTTAGACCTCACTAAAGATTCAAAAACAGATATAAGTATAAAGATAACTCCTGACCTAACCTTGGTTAAAGATACTATATTACAGTGGGCGCTTTCTTACAACAATATTATGGAAGATATCTTTACTTTTACCACAATCCCTATAGAAAAAATAGGTAAAATAAAGCCTCTACACGAGAGAGAGGAAGATGGTGATGACTTGAAAGAAGGAACTTTTTATGGTAATTCTAGTCTTACAGGATTCAAAGATCGTCTAAGACGTATGGTATCTTCCCCTCATGGAATAGATCAAAATTCTCTTAGTTTGCTAGATCAAGTTGGGATATATATTCGTAGACAACGAGCTTTTAATAGTGATCCTGATGCTTTGAGAAAAGGAACTCTTACAGTAGATGTAGCAGAATTAGAAAAAAAATTAAGTAGCGATTTCGATGCTATTAGTAAATTATTTGCTGTTGATACAGACGGAAACTTGGTTAACGATAAAGGGGTTTCTGTGGCAGCTATTGATGTTAATAAAATGATGATAGGCAGTGAAGGATATCTAACAAGGCTCGATCAAGACAGTGATAGACGTATGGATGAATTAAACGAAAAAATCACTAAAAAAGAAGAAGAAATAGATAGGGTAACAAGAAAAGAGAGACAAGATCTGTTACAGATGACTCAAGCTATCTCTGAAAGTAAAGCCTTATCTGAATCATTGCAACAACGTTTTAAATATTAAAAACACTTAATTATAGAAAGAGGGTGAATATGAAGTATAGAAATCTGGGAAAAACGGGGCTAAAAGTTAGTGAACTCAGTCTTGGTGGTTGGCTTACTTATGGTAATACAGTAGAAAAAGGTATTGTAGAAGAAATCATTGATACTGCCTATGATAATGGGATTAACTCATTTGACTGTGCTAATGTGTACGCAAGAGGTGCTTCTGAAAAGGTGATGGGAGAGGCTCTAGGTCGTTATCCGAGAGATTCCTTTATAATTACAACCAAGGCTTTTTGGCCAATGGGAGACGGCCCTAATGATAGGGGATTGTCTCGTCAACATATTTTTTCTCAAGTACATGCTTCCTTAAAGAGATTGAATATGGAATATATAGATATTTTTTATTGTCATCGTTTTGATCCTGATGCAGACCTCTATGAAACCGTAAGAACTATAGATGATTTTGTTAGACAAGGTAAAATACTCTATGTAGGGCTTAGTGAGTGGAGTGCTCTACAGATTGTTGAAGGATTGGGCTTACAAGATAAGTACTTATTGGATCGTTTTGTGGTTAATCAGCCTTTATACAATCTCCTTAATAGAGAGATCGAAAAAGACATTGCCCCTACTTGTATCAAAAATGGATTGGGGATTATTCCCTTTTCTCCTTTAGCACAAGGGTTTTTAAGCGGTAAGTACCGTAAAGGAAAAGAAATACCTCAAGATTCAAGAGCTATGAATGATGAAATTAATAGCTTTATGCAAACCTACCTTACCCCCGACAACTTAGATGCTATTGAAAAATTCATTCAATTTTCTACTCAAAAAGAATGCACTCCATCTCAATTGGCCTTGGCATGGGTTTTACATAAACCTGGTGTTACTTCTGCATTGATTGGCGCGTCTAGACCTGCTCAAATTGAAGATAATATTCAAGCTATTGATATTGAGCTTTCTGCAGAGGAAATTCTCACCTTAGAAAATATTTTTGAAAAAAATGAAAAAAGTATTGACAAATAAATACCAATGTGTTATATTAATATAAAGAATTAAGGAGCCAAAAATGGCTCCTTAATTCTTTATATTAAGTGAAGGCTAAAATGACCAAAGAATTAATTGATAATATTGTAGAATCAAGCGTTGAATCCCTAGACTACGTTCTTTTAGAACATAGTCTAAATCATGGAAAAACTAAAGATGTCTTGAAAATAGTTATCTATCATCCAGATAAAAAAATCACATCAGATGACTGCACAACGGTGGCAAATATCATCTCTGCTCGTATGGATATAAATGACCCTTTTGAAAGAGCTTATGACCTTATCGTGGAATCACCTGGCTTAGAAAGAGAAATAAAATCTCCTAAAGAGTACCCCTACTTCATAGGGAAAGAGTTTAAGGTGTTTTTAAATGAAGCAGAAAGTGAGGCTACAAAAGAGGGTGTTGAAAGTATTCTCACAAAAGAAGGCTTTTTGATTGCTATTTTACAAAATATAGAGGATAATGTGCTACTGTTTAAATTACTAAACGGAAGTTTGATAGATGTTCCTTTAGATAATATTAAAAAAGCAAAATTATATTGTGACTACGAAAAGCTTTTTAAAGAAAAAAAGAAAAATAAATAAATAAAATATACTAGACTAATGTATAGTAATTTGGAGGAATAGATGGCTTTCCCTGATCTTATTACAGCCTTTGCAAAGGACCAAGGGGTCTCAGAAGAATTAACTGAAAGTATCTTAGTAGATGCTTTTACTACTCTTTATAAAAGAGAGTATGGAAAAGAATACGAAAATATTGAAATCGAAATTAATAAAAAAGGGATCGCTCTATGGCAGACAAAAACTGTTACTGCTAAAAAAGATATAGAAGATGATATTTGTCAAATTAGCCCTAAAGATGCAAAAGAAATTAACGGCGACCTTATGGAAGAAGGTGAAATTTTAAAAATAGCTCTACCTTTAGCGAACTTTGGACGTCAAGCTGTTCAAATCATGAAACAACAATTAAAACAAAAAGTAACAGATGTCCAAAAAGATATTATTTATGGGGAATTTGTTGATAAGAAAAACAGTCTTTTCTCTGGAGCTATTAAGTCCAAAACAGATAGAAAGCATGGTGGATATTATGTGTCTTTAGCCCCTAATGGAACAGAGGCTTTTTTACCCTATTCTGAAGCTCTCCCTGATGAGGTTTTATCTATTGGAGACCCTGTGCGTGTGTACTTAAAAGAAGTATTACAAGTTACGAGAAAAGGGGAAAGTCAATTAATTCTTACAAGAATTAATCCAGATATTGTACAAGAATTATTAAAATTACATATTCCTGAAATAGCAGATGGATCTTTTATTATTAAAGCTGTGTCTCGTAAACCTGGAGAAGTGACGAAAATTGTTCTTCAATCCCTCGTAGATGGTTTAGACCCTATTAGTGTTACTGTAGGTAAAGCTGGAGCTCGTATTAAGCCTATTCGTCAAGAGCTAGGTAGTGAAAGAATAGAAATTGTTCGTTATGACCTTGATGTTAGAGAATTAATTACTAATGCTATTTATGCTAGTCGTGTTCTTAAAAATCGTATTGCTGAGGTCTTTAATATAGATCTTAATTATGACACTAATGAAGCTTATGTAGTAGTGGCTGATGAATTTTTAGCTCCATTAATTGGAAGACAAGGATCTCATCAACGTATGCTAGAAGAAATTTTAGGTTGGAAAATTAGATTTACTAATTACTCTGAGTTTGAAGAAATTCTTAGAGAAAAACAAAAAGAAGTCGATAATATGCTTGGTATATCGGGTACAGATGAATTTGAAATTGTTGAAGATGAGATTATTTCCCTTGATATGTTGCCATTTACTCCAGAGCAAATTGAAATTCTTTCTGATGCTGGATTTAAGAGTATTACAGAAATCTTAGAGCTTACAGTAGAGGATCTTACCAAAGAAACTGGTATGAGCTTAAATGAAGCCTTAGCAGTATGGAAAATAATTGATGATAATATTGAAATCGAAGAAGATGAAGAATAAAACACAATGACTTGAACTCATAATATAAAGGAGCATGTATGTCACAAGACGACGGCAAAAAAAAGGTACTGAAAATAAAAGTAAAAAAACCTCTACAGACTGAAAGTGTCTCAAATGATTCTAAAGTATCTTCAGAAGATGTCGCTCCTAAAGTGACATCACCTACTCCCGCGGAATCTAGTACTCCTATACAGAGAAAAGCAACAAATTTAGAAAATACTTCAGAGTCATCTGAATCTCGTCAAGGTGGTTACAGAGG
>CAMQVI010000044.1 GCA_947038195.1 uncultured Brevinema sp. | reverse complement strand
TTTTTCATAAAAACCTCCTTAAATTAATTAAAATAATAAATACAGCCCTCCATACTTTTTTATAGTACGAGAGCATGCCCCAATATTATATTTAAAATAGAAAAACCTCATAGCTACAAAACTATGAGGTGGGTATTTTGATAAGGATATAATCAATACAAAAAAAGCTCATAGAGTTTGTATTGTTACAACCTTAGATCATAATCTAAATATTTCTACTTATACTACGGACACCAAAATTATACAAACTGCTATGAGCAGTTATGTTAAACTTACGATGTCCATAGTATAAAAACAAATATCTAGACACAATTTTACTATAAAATCAAAAAAAGATCTTCCATACAGAAAACCTCTATCTTTTATAGTAAGATAGAAATAAAACAGATCGTTTCCGACCCAAGGTTGTAACGTCTATATTATAAATCACTTATAATATTTTGTCAATAGATTATTGCTATTCATGGTAATATTTTATATAATAAAGAAATAATTAATGAGGAGTATATATGATACCTCCAGAAATGATGCCCTTTGTTGGAGAAACTCTACACTATGCTGTATCAAGTATTTTATCAGGCACTGTTCACGATGCTTTTAAAAAAGTTATTGGATCATTAAAAGAGGATATCCCTCTAAAACACAGACAGATACCAAAACATAATATTTTTATTCCAGCATTAGAGGGGTATGCTCTTAATCCCGATCAACCAATCTTACAAGAAATGTTTTACAATCTATTAGTTAATGCTATGGATAAAACTAAACAAGATTTCTGTCACCCAGCTTTTCCAAATATTTTAAGACAATTGTCAGAAGATGATATATTGTTATTATATCTATTTAGACAAAAAGTATATGTAATAGGGGCTCAGGGAGAGTATATTACAGATAAAGATATTAAACCCCTCAACTTTCCGTATTGGGATTATTTTTTAGCAAAAATAGGAAAAAAGAAAGTTTTTAGTACCGTTTGGTTTTCAATACAGCATTTAAAACATTTAGATTTATTAAGATCGACAGATATTACAAAACAAGGCGAAGACCAAAGTGTATATGATATAATTACAACAGATAAAGGGAATCTATTTATTGATGCTTGTATAAACAATGAATCTAGAGAATTATTAAATAAGATCATCTTAGAAAATAAAGTTGTTACGTATTCTACAGAGAATAGAAATTTAAAATTACAAGAAGTTGAGGATTATTTAAAAAAATATGATGACAAAAAAGATGACAGTTATCGTAGAGTGCTTCGGACTTATGATTTTATGAAATGCAGTAAAGACGCCACCTAGCTATAACACCTTTACGGTAAAGAAAATAGACACTTCAAAAATCTCTATTATAATAAAATCTCTATTATAATAAGAATAGCATATTATAATATCTTTAAAAATCAAAAAAGCCACTCTTATAAATAGAGTGGCTTTTTTGATTTGAAAAAATTATAATTTTCTTACATACCCATTAGGTAAAACCCAGTCCCAATAATCCATGCTGGAATAACCCCAAAGATCGTAGCCCAAAACGAAGCTCTTTTATCCATGGCAAGGATAGGAAATAAAGCATCCCCATCATTACAGATAGCATTCGTAATTAAGGCTGAGAAAGGAAGTAAACCTTGAACATACATTGTTGCGAGAATAATATGAGGCCCACACCCTGGGATCAAGCCGACTAATAAAGCGACTAAGACCGTCCAATAACCTGTTTGTTGCATAAAGGCAGCCACGACTTCTTCCCCACCTATTAAATATACGGCAGATTCATAAAGAAAAAGTGCGACAAATACCCACATAATAACAAAAGCTGTTTCTTCAGCATTATGAATAAAGGTTTCTTTGAGAGAGCCTATTTTACTACAAGTCTCTGGCAAAGAGTCATCGGATAAGAATTTTTTACTAATCAAATTATAAGCGATACTGAAAAAAGTACCTATAACCCCAATAATACTCAAATTCTTAATAGGAAAAGCCGTATCAAAATCCACTTGCATAAGGTTTAGAATCCCTAAAGGAAATCCTAAAAGCAAAACAAACCAAAAGATATAAGGGGCAATCTTATGACGAAAAATATAAGAATATCTTTGAATATTAGGAATATGTATCACTTGTTCTTGAGCGATAACCATTTCAGGATTATTATCCATTTGCTTATGAAAAACAATGGATTCATCAGGAAATTCTGTTTGCTCTGGGCGGAACTGCCAGTTATCCTCTGCAAGTTGTGTCTCTGTATAAACAGGAGCAAATTTTTGCCCTACTTTAAAATGGTCTAAAGCATAACCTACGGATATCCCTGTAAAAAAGGAAATAATCAATACATAAGCAAGAGACAGAGGATCTTCTACTAACAAAATAAAAGCAGCGTCTCCCATTGTTGCAATCAAGGTAGCCACCATGGTACCAAAAGTCGCATGACCCTTGAGATATAGAGGCATTACCATAATTGCCCCACCACATCCTGGTGTTAATCCTAAAAGAGATCCAAAAACAACTTGGAATTTTTTATGTTTTTTGAAACCATTTAAAAACCCCCCATTAGTTTTATAATCTATTAATCCAAAAAATAAAAGCGTAATTCCTACAAAAGTCCCCACTTGGATAAAAGTGGAACTAGCCGCTTCGTATACAATATCTAACCAAATCATTTAAATGACCTCCTAAAAAAACTTCATTCTACATCATGACTATAACACATATAATAAATAAAATCAAGTTTTTTTTATTTTTGGAAAAATTTCACATAAATAACTGTTATATATAAAGTTAAGTCAGAATATCTTTTTTCAAGTTTTTAAATAAAGATCGTATGGGAGGTGTTTTTTAATGCTAAAAGTGTCTTTGCTATGATAGATATTAACAGAAAATCATGAGTATTATCATTTTTTATATTGAAAATATATTCAATATAATTTTTATTTAAAAAATTAGAGTTAGGGGACTAGTTTTTTAATCCCCCTTTTTTTAATTATTTATTGATTACTAAAATCAGCTATTTACCTTACCCAACTGTATATATGATATATAGATTGAAAAATGGTTTCTCTCTTGACTTTCTTTTAATTTTCTTCTATAATATGTTATAAATATCATATATGTTATTTATAACATATATGAGGAGAAAACATTGGGTGTACAAGATTCTTTTATAATCGCTAGGATTGCTAAATTGTACTATATTGATGGATTAAAACAAAATCAAATAGCTAAGATTTATAACATTTCAACTATGCAAGTTTCTAGATATCTAAAGATGGCTATTGATAAAAAAATTATTCAATTTCATATTAAAATGCCTTTTAATATAGATGTGGAGTTGGGTAAAAAAATAGCTAAAAAATACAATTTTTTAGAATGCGTTGTTATCGATGATGATGAAAATGAGAAAGAACATAAAACGGCTCATTATTTAGCGAGCTATATTTCTACCATTTTGAAAGATCAAGATATTGTTGGTATTTCTTGGGGTAAGGGAATTCATGATTTCGCAGATTCTTTACCATACACTAACTTAAAAAACATCCGTATTGTCCAAATGTGTGGTGGCTCTACAGTGGGAGATGAGTATATGTATACTTCCTCTCATATTATTACGAACTTTTGCTCTCGTTTTAAAGATAGTATCCCTATATATTTGAATGCACCATTCTTTGTATCTGATATAAATACTAAACATAGATTGTTGGAAGATGTTAGTATCAAAAAAAACTATGAGTTAGTCCAAAATGCTCATATCAATATTGTGGGTTGCAGTGTGCTAGATACTGATTTTACCATGAAAAAAATGGGGATTATTTTAGAAGATGATATATTAGAGCTAAAAGAAAAAGGGGCTATAGGAGAAATTGGCAGTCACTTTATTGATGCTAAAGGCGATGTTGTAGAGTGGAGCAAGAGTGCCCTGTATGGTGGCGTTTCATTATCACAGATCCGAAAAGGAAAGCAGGTAGTATGTATTGCCTCAGGCAAAGAAAAATATATTGTTTTAAAAGCGATATTATTAAAGCAATTCATAGATGTACTTATTATAAATAGCTCTATTGCAAAAAAGTTAATATAAAATTTTTATCCATAAACACATATCTTATTAAGGAGATGCGTGATGGAAAATATATTTAATCAAATAGGATCATTTCAGGAGGTCAGTAATGGAAAATTTACTTAGTTATTTAGCGGCATTTGTGGATTTAGGATCAGTCGTTGTACTCCCTATCATTATGTTTATATTCGGCATACTGTTAGGCACAAAACCGCAAAAAGCTTTTGTTGCGGGTATTACCGTAGGCATAGGGCTCATAGGTTTAAACCTTGTTATTGGTTTATTGGTAGAAGGGTTAGGAACAGCCGCCCAATCAATGGTAGAAAGATTTGGTCTTTCACTAACTACTTTAGATGTGGGTTGGCCTGCATCAGCAGCGATTTCATATGGTACGATTTTAGGAAGTCTTGCGATTCCTATCGGTATTGGAGTAAATGTTGTTTTACTTACATTTAGACTTACTCGTACCTTGAATGTTGATATATGGAACTATTGGCATGGAGCTTTTATAGGATCTATGATTTTCTCACTCACAGGAGATTTTTCTTTATCCCTTTTCTCCATAGTTGTTTACACATTAATGATATTTCTTATGGCTGATATGCTTGGTAAGACTATTCAAAAGACTTACGGCTTTCCCAATATGACATTCCCACATGGTACAGCTGCTCCAGGATTTTGGATTGGATTAATGCTTAATAAAATCTTTGATAAAATCCCAGGTTTCAATAAACTTCAAGCAGACCCTGAATCTATTCAAAAACGTTTCGGAATTCTTGGAGACAATACCGTCATCGGTCTTGTTATAGGGGTAGGTATTGGTCTTTTAGCAGGATATGATATCAAAAATACTCTCAATTTAGGCGTTTCAACCGCAGCTGTTATGATTATCATGCCTAAAATGGCTGCTATTTTAATGGAAGGCTTAATCCCTATTTCTGAAGCTGCTGGAAAATTTGCTAACAAACGTTTCGAAGGACGAGAATTATATATAGGAATGGATGCTGCTATTTCTGTTGGACATCCAGCTGTATTATCCACTTCTTTACTATTAGTACCTATTGCTTTATTATTGGCAGTAGTCCTACCTGGTAATACTACTTTACCTTTCGGAGACCTTGCTACTATGCCGTTTATCATATGTCTTATGGTTGCT
This sequence comes from uncultured Brevinema sp., assembly GCA_947038195.1. Classification (GTDB taxonomy): domain Bacteria; phylum Spirochaetota; class Brevinematia; order Brevinematales; family Brevinemataceae; genus Brevinema_A. Next base: position 10,270 of record CAMQVI010000044.1, on the reverse strand, counting down.
GCATTTAATGGAAATATCATACGTGCATTAGTAGGTGGTGTTATTTATCTTGTGCCTATTTTATATATAAGCTCATGGGCAGCACCTTATATTACAGCTGCTGCTAAAACAGCTAGTTTTGATATAGGAACAAATAGCTCCATTACATCATTAGTAGATGGTGGAATTTGGCCTACATTATTGTATCTTCGTACTGCCGAGTTTACAGGTTGGATAGGTATGATTATTTTAGCTGCACTTTTCATGGGTGGCTTAGTATACGTAAATCGTATTAAAAAAGATGAAAAAATCTAGGAGAGATGACCAAAATGAAAAAAATATTAGTTATATGTGGCACAGGTGTTGCTACTTCTACAGTTGTTCTAAATAAATTAAAAGATTGGTTTGCTGAGAATGATTATAGTAATAAAGTCCAGCTTTCTCAAGCAAAAGTAGCAGACGCTATATCAAAAATTGATGATTATGATATGGTTATAAGCACAACAATAGTACCCGATAGTATTGCCCATAAAGTTACCAGTGGTTTATGCCTTATTACAGGTATTAATACTGGGGTACTTTACGAGCAAATAAAACAAGAACTGGATAAATAGGAAGGAAAAATGTTAGTATCACCCAAAAAATTATTAGCACATGCTAAGCAACATAACTATGCTATTCCTGCGCCAGATTTTATTGATAGTAATTCGGCTCGGGCTTATATTGAAGTTGCTGAATCTTTAAAATGCCCTGTAATTCTATCCTATGCTGAAGTTCACAATGATATTTTATCAATGGAAGAAGCTTTCTGTATAGGTGAGTTTTACGCTAAAAGAGCATCCGTTCCCGTTGTATTACATTTAGATCATGGCTTGAGTGCAGAGAGTGTTCTAAAAGCTGTTGAATTAGGATTTACTTCTGTGATGATAGATGCCTCAATGAAACCTTTCAAGGAAAATATAGATGTCACCAAAAAAGTTGTTGAGTTCGCTCATCAAAAAAATGTATCTGTTGAAGCTGAAATCGGTCATGTAGGTTCTGGAGTCAACTACGAAAATCATAGTGAAACCGATTCTGTTTACACAGAAGTTGCAGATGCTATAGAATTCGTAAAACAGACCAATGTAGACTCCCTCGCCGTTTCTATTGGTACGGCTCATGGGATATATAAAGGAACTCCTAAAATAGACTTTGACAGACTACAAGAGATCGCTCAGATTCTGACTATTCCTTTAGTATTACATGGTGGTTCGTCTTCAGGCGATGACAATTTAAAACGTTGTGCTCAAGGTGGAACGAGTAAAATCAATATTTTCACAGATATTATGGTTGGTGCCTATAATAATATAGGGGAAGCGAAAGATTTCTTCGAGCTTAAACATCGCGCTGAAGAGGGTATGAAATCGGTGCTTTCACATTACTATACTGTTTTCATGACCCAACCATACAAAGATAGTTAGGAGCTTCTAAAAATGATCAAATTAAGAAAACCTTTTTTCACCGTTAATCCAAAATCATATTTGTGGGGCGAAAAAACCTTACAATTAGCACTAGTTGCAGATAAACTTGCTGAAAAATATGATATTGATATTTTGTACACAGGACAATTAGCTGACATGCGTTTATTAAAACAGCATACGAAGCATCTGATTTTAACAGCTCAACACCTAGACGGCATAGCCATAGGGAGAGGTATGGGCTATCTTTTACCAGAGGCAGCAGTGGAAGCAGGGGTTAAAGCCACCTTCCTAAATCACGCTGAACATCCTTTGAGTATAGGTGACTTAACCAAGGCAGTAGCTAGAGCAAAAGATTTAGGTATAATTACGATTATATGTGCTAATACATTAGCTGAAACTAAAATGATTGCTGAGTTAAACCCTGAAGTTATGGTATGTGAGCCTACAGAGCTTATTGGTACAGGACAAGTGAGCAGTCTAGAATATATCCAAAGTACAAATAAAGCCGTAAAAGATATTTCCCCAGAGACTCTTGTACTACAAGCTGCTGGTATCAGTACCCCAGATGATGTATATAATACACTAATGGCTGGAGCAGATGGGACAGGTGGTACAAGTGGCATAGTTTGTGCTGCTGATCCCTGTGCTATTTTAGAGAAAATGCTAGAAGGTCTTGTTAAAGCAAGGTCTGAACTAAATAAAAAAGGAGCACTATAGATGAAAGTTCACATAGATGAATTAGTTTTAACTTCTAATGGTAAGAGAGTTACCTACCACGAAATTGCCGACCAAGTAAGAGCAATTCTTAAAAAAAGTGGTATAAAAAATGGTATGTGTGTTGTTTCTTCCACGCATACAACATGTTCTGTAATTTTTGAAGAATTTATGCACGATTTAGACTTTAATAAAGACGAATTCTTACAAGTTGATTTAAATAATGTATTGGACAGAATTGTCCCAAGAAATACCACAGATCAACAATATCGTTACCCAGGTCCCTTGCATACAGCTTGGGCTATGACACTTGACGACCCTAACTTCCCCGCTGATCCTGCGACCCTTTTGAATTGTGATGCACATATACGTGCCTCCATGTTCGGAAGCAGTGAAACTTTTGTTGTTAAAGATGAAGCCTTAATGATTGGTGCCGTAGGGCGAATTTATTTTATTGATTGGGATCAGAATAGAATTCGCAATCGAAAATGCATGGTTATGTGCATGGGTTTGTAATTAGTTGCTAAAATCAAGACTCCCTTATATTGTTAATATTGGGGAGTTTTGTTAATTACTTCCCCCCCCAAAATATCCAAGGAGTTTACATGTTTACACAAGAGTTTATATTTCCCAATATCAAAGCCACCACACAAGCAGAGATGTTCAATTTTTTATTCACAACTTTAGATTCTAAAGGGTATGTACACCCTGAGTATCTCGAGAAAATAACAGAGCGTGAAAAAGATTACCCTACAGGACTTCAGCTAAGTCAGATAGGAGTTGCTATCCCTCATGCAGATACAGAATATGTCAAAAAAGATACTTTTGTGGTTATGACATCTGAAAAGGGCATACCATTCCAAAATATGGAAGATGCTTCTCCTGTACTCGTTAAGGTAATTATAGCCCTTGTTTTCAATGATAAAAATAAACATCTTGACAATCTACAGCTATTATCTACTATTCTTCAAAATGAAAATCTTTTAATAGAAGTCAGTAAATGCTCCACCGTAGATGAGATCCATACCTTGATTTCAAAAAAATAATATTTCCGAAATAGGAGACCCCCACTTATGATGGGGGTTTTTTTATGCTTTTTTAGAGACAATCTTTTACCCCCTAGCGTAAGCATGGGTTTTTTATTGATATTTATTATTGCAATCATTTTAAAATCATAGTATGATAAAATATGTTAAATTAACAATTTATTATTTAGAGGTATACAATAATGGTAACAAGTATTTATGCACATAGTGATTCAGGCAAATCAACATCTATTCGTTTTATGGTGAAATTATTATTAGATAATCAAAACTATTCGTTATGTGGTAGTTATTATCAGGAAGATTTTCAAGAAGTTTCAAAAGAAGAGTTGCGAAAAACTAATAAAGATGTCATTGCTGTTTTTGAAGATAAAAAAAATGATAAGATTATTCTTATTAGCAGTGGTGGTGATACTGAATGGATTATAGCAAACAATCTTAAAAAACTTGAAGATGAAGTAAGAAAAATACGAGATAATTGGGATGATATAAAAAAAGATAGTAGTAAATATCTATTAATTACTGGTGTGAAATACGGACGTGAAACAGGAGCTGCATATAAACGGTCTGAGATAGTAAACGGGTTTACAGCAGAAGGTGCAACTTGGATCTTACCTCCATTTATATGGGGAGCTGAAGAATTAACATATAGTGAATGTCCAGAATATGAATACGTATATAGATCATTCGCATGTGCCATTTTAGCGAAATATGATAATTATTATAAAAATATTATAAATCAAATTAAATGAACATATTGAAAAGAAGATATTAATTAATAAGGAAATTCTCAGCATATCTTATATATTGCCTTTGTGTTGAGTTCCCCAACTCTACTTACATTTTATACTTTTTTCAAGTTATGGAAATCTAAAACAAAAAAAAAGATATGATTTCTTGCTGATAGGAATATTCTAGTAGATCAAACAAGAAATCAAGATTTCAAACCATTCAAAAAAATAATAATAAAAATTGAAGATAAAAATTTAGATAGCTCTTATGAGATATACTTATGTCTTTATCAACAATTAGTAGATAAAGACAACGAACACTTCAGAGCCTTTAAACCTGAATTTTTTGATTTAATCGTAATGAATGAGTGTCATCGTGGATCTGCAAAAAAAGATTCTAATTGGCAAAAAATTCTTATTGATGAGCGAAAGCAATGGTTAAAAACCCCTTAAGCGCAACAAGGGTAAGCTCTGCTAGGGCGAGTTTTGTCTAATAAAAAAAGGGACACTCCAAAATAGCTCCTATATCAAAATCAGCAAGAAAGGGGAGACACCAAGAAATCTCTCATACATAGGAGACTATCTATAATAAAAAAAGCTCCCAAGTTCTAAAAAGAAGCATGAGAGCTTTGACCCAATCCCACGAGATCACGCGATATAGTCTATTTATCGTATAGATTCTTATAAAAAGATCTTTATTTAACTTTATACCGTTTATTCTATTATAATAAATTGGGAATAAATAAAGAAATCTGTGGAAAGAAAATTAAGATTGCAACAACGATAGCCACCATTCCAAGATAGGGTGGTAGATATGGTAAAACATCTTTCATTTTACTTTCTGAAATCCCCATAGTAATAAATAATACGCCACCGACAGGAGGTGTTACCCCAGCATATACAAGGACAATAACCATAATCAAAGCAAATTGTATAGGGTCTATTCCATATTGAATTGCAATAGGCATTAGAATTGGTGCTGTAATAATTGTCGCTGAAAGTGTTTCAATAAACATCCCTATAAATAATAAAAATATCACTAATAGAAACATAATAGCGTAAGAATTTGATGTTAGACTAGTCAAATACCCAACAGTATATTCGGGAAGTTTCACATAGGCTACCAACCAGCTAAAAATCGCAGCTCCCGCTATAATTAACATTGCCATTGCTGTAAAACTAGCTGCTTTTAAAATCACTGGACCTAGGTCTTTAATTTCATATTCTTTGTACACAAATTTACCAATAATAAAAGAATATATAACAGCTACAACCCCAGCTTCAGTAGGAGTAAACACACCCCCGACTATCCCTCCAATAATAATAATAGGCATAAAAAGAGCATACATAGAATCTTTACTTGCTGATAAAATTTCTCTTAAAGAAGATCTTCTATCAGATCCTTTAAGATTTAATTTTTTAGCATAGATATAAGTAATACCCGCGCACCCTAACCCTATCATTAATCCTGGTATAATACCAGCTAAGAATAAATCAGAGATTGATATTTTTGTTAAAGATGCAAAAATAATCATCGTTAAACTTGGAGGAATAATAGGCCCTAAGGAACCTGCTGTGGCTTGTAACACAGCACATAAGCCTTTAGGGTATCCTTCTTTTTTCATAGACGGTATAAGTAGAGAGCCTACTGCAGCAGTATCCGCAGCAGCAGAGCCTGAAACACCTGCAAAAATAACACTTGTAAGAATATCAACCATTCCTAATCCCCCAGACACATGCCCAATAAGTGTTTGTGAAAATTTAACGAGCCGTTTAGAAATCCCTCCAACCTCCATAAGTTCTCCAGCTAGCATAAAAAATGGAATTGCCATAAGTGTAAAAGAATCAACCCCTGAATACAATCGTTGTGCTATTAAAATAACAGGTAGTTCTGAAAATCCTAGTATGGCTAAGGATGAACTTAATCCCATCGCAAAAGCTATAGGAACTCCAAATACTAAAAAAATTAAAAATAGGATAAATGATATTGCCATTAATTCCATAATTATCCCCCTTTACTTTCGGAGATTTTTTCTTTACATACTTGAATATAGACCATAATTTGAGTTACAAACATTAAACATGCCCCTAAAGGAATTGCCAGATTAACTTGCCACACAGGTATTTTCAAGAGAGGTGATACAGCAATTGAATTTTTTTGCATAAGTAATACCCCCAAAAAAGCCATTATAGAAATAAAAATCATATTTAAAATAAATGAAACAGTATACATCCCTATCCAGGCTTTTCCTTGTAAAGAATCTAAAATAAGATCAAAAGATACATTAACCTTGCGTTCTATTGCTAGACTTCCAGAAATAAACACTGTATAAATGAAAATGGATCGAGCCAATTCTTCAGTCCAAGCAGCTGGTATATTAAATATAAAACGTGCTATCACTTGAAAAGATACTAAAAACACTAAGCTAGCATATAATGAAATAATCATTACATCTCTTATCTTCAAGAGATGTGTTAAAATAAACACATTGCCCCCCCTTTATTTTTTATAAGCGAATATACTCATTATAATATTCTACATATTTTGGATCTTGTTGCAAAAATTGATCAATGACTGGTTTTACACCTTGTTTCAAAGATTCTGTATCAACATCATAGAATTCTACACCATTTTCTGTTAGTATTTTAGTATATGTTTCATCTAATTTTTTAGTATACTCATAAAAGACAGGTAGACTATCTACAGCAGCTTTTCGAATAATATCCATGTCTGCTGGGCTTACTTTATCTTTAACAAAAGGACTCATATTGATTGAAGTAATACTAATTCCATGCTTTGTATAAAACCATTTTTTAGCCACTTCAAATACTCGGATAGAATCTGTTAAAAATTCTTTATTTCCTTCCATTCCATCGACGACTCCCGTTTCAAGAGCAGTGTATGCTTCACCTGAAGGAATAACAGTGGGATTAGCTCCCAGTATTTTAAATGTATTTACTAAAACAGGGTTTTCTGGAGTTCGCACTCTTAAACCACTGAAACTTGCCTTATCGCTTATATTTTTCTTAGAAAGAACAACATCTCTAAATGCAACAACTTCCATAGTAAGTACTTCTATTTGAGATTTTTCTAATATTCGTTGTTTAAGAATATTTCCTAATTCACTTTCTACTGTTTTACGAGCTTCATCAATAGTTGTATAGTTATATGGAAGTTCTAAAATACCTATAGCAGAATCATAATTAGCAAGCAATCCTGTATCTGACATTGAAAAATCTACAGAACCCACTCCCAATCCTTCTAACAATTCTTTTTGACCTCCAAGCTGGTTGTTTGGGTAAATATCTATTTTTACGCGACCACTACTTCTCTCATACACCAATCGAACAAACTCTTCTGCCAAAATGTTATTAGAATCTGTTTCTGATAAGTGATGCGCCAAAGTTAATGTAATAGCACCATTTTCAGAATTTTTTTGTGTGTCATTTCCACATGTTACTAAGGTTGATATTACCAATATCATAAATAATCTTTTCATACCATTCTCCATTTTTATATTTATTATATTCCTGAATAGGATAGAAATCCTCCATCAACAGGAAGCGTTATTCCTGTAATGAATCTACTTTGTTCATAATCCAAAAGAAAAAGTACTGTCCCTACTAATTCTTGAGGAACACCAAAACGTTGCATAGGTGTTCTTTCTAGTATTTTTTTGGCTCTTGGAAGCATTTGATTTTGCTCATTATACCATAATTTTTTGGTTTGAATTGTATCAAAAAAGCCAGGGGCAATTGCATTTACCCTAATCCCTGTATGAGCAAGATAATTAGCAAACCATTGTGTGAAATTTGCTACAGCCGCTTTCCCTGCACTGTATGTGGGGATCTTCGTTAAAGGGGTATACGCATTCATGGACGAAAAATTAATAATAGCTCCTTGTTGACTTTCTACCATATAAGGAGTAAATATTTGAGAAGGAAATACTGTTCCAAAAAAATTCAAATCCATATTTTTTCTTAAATTTTCTGGCGTTAGTGTAAAAAATGAATTTTCTTTTGAAGAAGAATCGTAGTATTCTTGTTCCGTAGTCGCTGAAGGACTGTTTCCCCCGGCTCCATTAATTAAAAAATCAATCCTTCCATAATTTTCCATAATTTTTGTAGCTGTTTTTTTTAAGATTTCTACATCTAACACATCACAAACAAAACTTGAAATATTTCCTTTATTACCCTGTAATTCTTGGCAAACTGTATTTAATTTTTCTTCATCAAGATCACAGATGGCAACATTTACACCTTTTTTCACTAATTCTTGTGCGATCACGTGTCCTAAAATACCAGCACCTCCTGTAATGACAGCAGTTTTTCCAACAAGATTACTCTCCATCTCTTACCTCCCAATCAATAGTTACTTTACATACATCTACTTCAGATTTTTCCAGTAATGATATAGCTTCTAGCATCTCATCTGAAGAAAAGTTATGACTACGAATAATTTGAGGGTGTAATAATCCTTTTACCATCCAATCTATAACTTTTGGAAATTGTCCACATTGTTGACGAGATCCCGCTACTGTTAATTCTTTTCTTGTTATCTCTAGTTGTGCTATATTTGAAGGCTCTGAATTAAATCCTAAGACAACCACCGTTCCAGCACTAGATGTGAAATATATGGACTCTTCAAAGGTTTTAGCAGTACAGGCAGTATCGAATGTTATATTAACTAGTCCATCTTCAGTGATTTTTGTTAGTTCTTGATGTAAATTTTGTTGAGATAAGTTAATAAGATGTTTAGCCCCAATAGCTTTTGCTCTATCTAATTTTTTTTCAAAAAAATCACATACAACACAGGTAACACCATATATATTTGTAAGAACATCTATAATAGTTAGACCTATGGGACCAGCACCTATAATTAAGGCAACATCTTTATCACTAATATTATTCACTTTACTACATGCCTGAGCTGCAATAGAAAAAGGCTCTAAAAGAACAGCATCATCTAATGGAATAGACGTAGGTACAGTGTAGGCTTCATCTTCAAAAACGACAATATATTCACAAAAAACACCATCCATAGATGTTCCTCTAGATTTTAAAGAACTACACGCATTTTCTCGACCTTTTAGACATGCATAACACCGTCCACAAGAAGAACCCACTTTAACAACGACTCTATCTCCCACTTTATGATGAATGACAAACTTTCCTATAGCTATTATTTCTCCCACCATTTCATGACCAAATATTTTGGGAAAACTAGCAACTGCTAATTTCCCATGTAAAAAATGTATATCCGTTCCACAAATTCCAGTTCTAAGCATTTTGATCTTTATTTGGTTTTGCAGACTGATTTCAGGCTCTTCAATATCACATATTTCTAGAGTGTTTGGAGCAACTGCATATAAACTTTTCATAATTATTTTCCCCAAAATAAATATTTTTTAATCTTCCTTGTAGAACCGTTGGATTACGATCTGTTTTTCAGTCATAAATTCTATGACATCTTGACCTTGTCCATGTAAAATTCCAAAGAAGCTTCGTTTCATACCACCAAATGGGAAGTGTGGAACGGGCGCAGGAACACCAATATTAATACCCACATTTCCTCCATGGACTTCATAAGCGAATCTTCGTGCATAGTAACCACTTTGTGTGTATATATTAGCAGCATTTCCGTAAGGATTACTTTCTAATAATTCTACAGCTTCTTCGTAGGTATCAGCAGATAAAAGATTCATCACTGGTCCAAAAATTTCTTCATGGACAGAGCTGTGTTGGAACATACTTTTAGGGAATTCTATGAGAGTTGCACCCAAATAATATCCATTTTCATAGCCTTTTAGGATAAAGTCTCTTCCGTCGAGGATAATATTAGCACCATCTTTTTCAGCTTGATTGATTTTTTCGATAATAGATTTTTTATGTTCTGGAGAAATAACAGCACCGAAGTCTGCATTTTTGTCATCAGGAACACCAACGGTTAAATTTTTAACGATAGTCGTCATTCTAGCTTTTACTTCTTCATATCTAGCTTTATCACCAACAATTACTAAGTTTTGACCAGCAAGACATCTTTGACCAGCACAAGCGTAGAAAGAATTTGCAATATTATCTGCACATTTGTCTAAAGGACTATCAGGCATAATTACAATAAAGTTACAAGCACCACCTTGACATTGAGCTCTTTTTCCCTGTTCTGCAGCTTTGATATAAATAGAATGTGCTACATTAGAAGACCCCACGAAACTTATACCTCTAACGAGAGGGTTTTCAATTAAAGCATCTACAGCATCTTTACTACCATTTACTAAATTGAAAACTCCTTTAGGGAATCCAGCTTCTTCTACTAATTTAACCATAAATTCAGAAGTAAGAG
>CAMQVI010000043.1 GCA_947038195.1 uncultured Brevinema sp. | reverse complement strand
GGACTTTGTACCATTTGAGTAATTACTTCGGGTGGGCTTTGTACTATCTGGGTGATCACCTGTGGGGGAGATTGTACTAATTGGGTGATCACCTGTGGAGAAGCTTGAATTAGTTGAGTGTTCAATGCTTGTGCTACAGGAGCAACAGGAGTAGGAGTTGAATACTGAGGGTCAGAAGATTCTGCTCTAAAATCTGTAGGAGAAAAGTCGTTATCTTCTCCTACAAGGGGAGTGTCACTCTTTTCTTCTCTTGTCAAAAACGATTCACCTTCTGTAAATAATGATTCAGGGGTTGTATTATCTAATACTGCTATTTTTTCAATAGCCTTAGCGTAATATTTAGAGTCAGAATAATCGTTTAAAATAACTCTATATTTTTCAATAGCAGCAGAAATATTATCCTCTCTCTCTCTAGCAATTCCAGAGAAATATAAAGCAGCTGGAGCGTGTTCGGATTCTGGATATTCTAAAGCATAAAAAGCATAAAAATCAGCTGCTTTTCCGTGGTCTCCTAATTGAAGCCAGCTTTTAGCGATACCTAATAATGCTTGTTGTTTTTCTTGAATAGATCGAGACTTACTAAGAAGAATTTTATAGTATTGTAAAGCAGATTTGTGATTTCCTTTATTATTGTATAGCTGTCCTAAGTACCATAAAGATTCTCTATAATGAGAAGAGTCGGGATATTTTCGAACAATATCAAGAAATCTAGCTTCTGCTTCTGTATAGGATTTTTGTTCAAAAAAGCGAAATCCTACTTTGAAAGTTGCCTGATCAAGAGATAGAGAATAGACAGGGCTCATCATTGATGCCATTATTAATAGTGCTAAGATTTTCTTTTTCATTATTCTCTCCCTAAAATACATCTTGTAAAATTTACAAAAGAACTCTATCGATAGAATCGGAAAGAAAATAGACAAATCTTTAATATTTTTGTGAAATAAGTAGAATTTAAGGAATTATTGATACCAAATCGGAGTATCTGCGTTTTTCAGTCCTATAAAATCAAGTGCCTTTACTTTGAGATATTCTTGTAACTCTACAATACCATCGCTATTTTTAGCAGAAAGAAAAACAGCTTGGGGGTAGGTAACTTTAGCATCTAAAATCGTTTGAGTTTCTACAAGATCTAATTTATTGAATATAAGAAGAATAGGAGCTTTTACTTCTATTTCTTCCAGTAATATTTCTGCAGTTTTCTTTTTTTCTTCAAAAAAAGGAGAAGACAGATCTACCAAATGAATCACTAAATCTGCGTAAGCCGTTTCTGCTAAGGTGGACTTGAAGCTCTCTACTAATTCGTGAGGAATATCTCTAATAAAGCCAACAGTATCAGTCAATACGGCGGGGACTCCCCCTAATTTTAATTTTCTCGTTGTGGTATCCACTGTGGAAAATAATTGATCTGCTATTAGTAATTCTTCCCCTATAAGTCGAGTAGACAAAGAGGACTTTCCTGCATTAGTATATCCAGCAATCGCTACTTTAAAAACATCAGAACGGGATTTTCTACGTTCGAGGCTAGATTTCTCTAAATGTTTTAATTCTTTTTTTAGAATAGAAATACGATTGTTTATTTTTCTTCTATCTGTTTCCAGCTTAGTTTCACCAGGGCCCCTTGTGCCTATACCACCACCTGTACGAGACATAGATACACCCTGCCCCATTAAGCGAGGGAGGAGATAGGATAGTTGCGCCGTTTCTACTTGAAGTCTAGCTATTTGGGAGCGAGCATGAAGAGCAAAAATATCTAATATTAGTTCTGTTCTAGTGATTACCCTGCAATCTAAAACTTCTTGTACATTTCTTACCTGCGCAGGGCTAAGAGAAGCATTGAAAACAAGGGCTGATTCTTGATTTTCTGTTCTGTCAAATAAAAAATCAATCTCCTCGACTTTCCCCTTGCCTATGTAATAAGCAGGGTCTATATGCTGACGGTTTTGAATCAAACTACCCACAACCTCTCCGCCAGCTGTTTTTACGAGACCTTCTAACTCTTTCATGGATTCTTCAACAATGCTAACATCATCTTGTGGAAGTTTTATGCCTACTAAAAAATAAATGCCTTTAGTTTTGAACATTTTTACTCCACTTTCCGCGTATTCTGTTTTTGTTCGGTTAGATCAGACATGATTTTTATTTTTTGACAAAGGTCTATTAATTGATCTAGACGTTGTTCTATATCTTCTCCACCTATTTGCTTTAAAGCTCCCATATTAGAAATATATACTTTAGTATTATTGGCAATATCGTGCTTTAAAGCACGCATAATTCTAAATACTACCGTATACATAGGCTTAAATTCTTCTACTAAAACATGGGATTGGGAATTGATAGAGTCAATAAAAACATCTAGCCTCTGCTTTTCACTTTCTGAAACATGGGGCGCGTCTAATAATTTTATAATACGAACACTCACTATAGAACCCTTTTGTACTTGAGAAACAAATTTGTCAAAAACCTCTAAGAATTTACCCATTTTTTTATACTGACGTTCTAATTGGATTAACTCTGTAGAATCTACAAATTGAACATTCACCATTAATAATCCTATAAAACTTCTTCCCCACTGGTTGAGATTGTCTGCAAATATTTTCATCAGAGGGATTAAATAAATATAGGAAAAACCTTTCATTCCCATAGCAACAATTTTTTCTTCTATTTCTTTAGTATAAATCCCCAAACCCGTAGCCGTGTAACGATTTGATTTTTCCAATTCCTCTACTACACCTTTCATCTCATTGCCTAGTGCATCTTGCACAAGCCCTGCAGATAGCTCTGCAACACGGTATCGCACAATCTCCTTGAAAACATTTTTAATCGTTAAATTTTTCACATTCCCTCTAACGCATAAAAAGGGATTTTTAACAGATATACATAATAACTGCAGGAGATTTTTATCCGCTTTATAAAAGGCGATTATTGTCCCTATTTTTTCACAAACCGCTCTGATTTCTTCATCAGAAATCTCTGTATCTTTACCTTGCGCTGTTAGAGATTGATTGAAAGCTATGAGGGTCAAAACCTCTTGAGGACCAAAATCTATCGCAGATATGGCAAGAAAAAGATCTTCTATATAATGACTAATAGCCGCGATGGTAACTGCAGTGCATTCTGTAGAAATAGCTTCATCGTCCTGCAGAGAGACAGTAGTATCAAAACGTTTTAAAAAATCGAGATGAGAAGCTTTAAACAGTTTAGCAAAAGAAATCCAATTAGTATATTGGTCATCGATAAGTTGAAAATCTAAATCTGACATTTGCTCTATATATATTTGAATTTTTCGGATTTTATTTTTTTGGACATCAGCAATATTTTCTACCCCTATCCCTTCTGATAGTCTTTCAAAAATAAAAGGATAACTCGAAATATCTTCATTCGTATGAAGGACATGAAAAAGGATCTCGATAGGGAGAGGGTCTTTTTGCACTTTTGCGACACCCATATCAGGATTGTAAATAGCTTCTTTAAGAAGAGGTTGTAAACGTGTAGCTGATTTTAACAGTATAAATAATTGTTGAGCAAAATTACGTCCTAAATAGCGATGCTGAGAAATATACCAATGAGCAGAAGAACTCTGAGAATTTCGTACAATTTGTTTTAAAGCACTTATCTGAAAAAATTGCACTAATTGATTTTTTTTTGCTATGCTAATATAATAAAAAACCATTTTTTCCCATATATTAAGATGTCGAATAATCTCTTGATAATCTGCGAAATCTGTATCTAGGTATAAAGAGGATTCTTCATTATTATTTATTTCCATAGAATCTTGTTGAGAAGTTTGTTCATTCATAAAACACCATAATCTATTGTAGTTTTCTATTTATTAAATGTTGTTTGTTTTTTTATCTGATTAATCAAAAAACAAACAGCATTTTGCCTTGCCACAAATACCCAGCATTTTCGCCGAGCGCGGACTATTTTTTTTATCTTGATTGTCTACATCACAGCGTATGGAACAGCACAACACACGACCACATGCTCCACATTCATAAGAATGCATAAAGACATCTTTTAGAGATATTTGAAATAACTCTACTCTCTGTTTTAGTTGAGAACCTAGATTTCTTACTAATTCCCTAAAATCTACTCGTTGATTCGCTGTATACGTGCAAATAAGTCTATCTTTTTTACTCGTATAATATAATTTTACTATTTTCATATCCATATTATATTCTTCTATTTTTTGCTGAAATAAATCTCTGTGGGTTTCTGCTAGGGAAAGACTAGAAAGGTGAGTCTGAAATTCCTCATCTGTAGCCACTCTCAACACTTCTGGTTCAAAAGAAAAGTGAGAATTTTTTTTATCTTCTTCTTTTGAACCAGAAATTCTACTATTCCACTTTTCTTTTGATATTGTTGTTCTTTTTGGACAAGACAATTCTACGATGTCTTCTCCAAAACAAGTAGTAGCTATAAAAAGCTGTCCTTTTTTCAATTCTATATCAGAGCTTATTCGATAATCTTTAACTGTATTATCGAATAAGGTTTTTACTTTAACAACTGTATACATACCTATTTCACTCCTGCATCATTCGTATATTTAATATTAATAGTATAGCACGTTTATAAAAAAAATTATATAGCTAATAGGTTATTTTTAACAATAAAAAAGAAAGAAGGACCTTAACGATCCTTCTTTAACTTAAAATAAAAAGCTGAAATTAACAATTTTTGTTAATAAAATCTACAGCATCTTTAACTGTTTTGATTTTTTGAGCTTCTTCATCTGGAATGTCAATTCCAAATTCTTCTTCTAATGCCATGACAAAGTCAACGATATCCAAGGAATCTGCCCCTAAATCTTCGATAAAAGATGCATTTTCTGTGACATCTGCAGCATTAACGCTGAGTTTATCAACAATCAAATCTTTGATTTTATTAAAAGTATCAGACATGAGTACCTCCAGTATTATGTATGTTTTTATAACAAATTATTATACTACAATATCATTAAGAATGCAACTTTTTTAAAAAAATGTTCTTGATTTATAACTTTTTTTGATACTTTTTTGATATTTTTTTGATATTGTGTAAATTCTCATTATATGTTATAATAAAAATAAATATTATATGAGGTATTACTTGGGTTCCTTCCTACTTATATTGAAAATTTTATCTACAATACGTAGCTCTATCTTACTTGTCACTATCGTTATCCTTATTAAAGGGATTTTGGGATCCCCTATATATTCTCTTAATATATGGATAAACTCATGTCTTTTCTTCACCTTAATACACATGGGAACAGAAACAGTTCGTTATAAATATATTAAAGATACCAAAATTATTACCAGCCTATTCCTTACTGTATTTTGGATTTTATTTATCAATGTGTCTAACCTTTATATTTTTATGATAGACGGTACTTATCAAGCACAAACTTTAATAAATGCTATTACTATTAGTATTTTAACTATATACCTCTACCAAAATTTACGTCGTTCTTTTGAAGTATTTGCTAGGATTAAAGTAGGGTCTCGTCTTTTAATCACTCTATCTTTTTTATTGGTTATTATTATAGGGACGGTTTTATTAATGCTCCCTATCGCTCGTTCATCTCATTCCATCCCTATAAGTTTAGTTAACGCCTTTTTCACAGCAGTATCTGCTGTGTGCGTAACGGGGCTTATTGTGGTAGATACAGCTACCTACTTCTCTCGTTTTGGACAAATTATTATTATGTGCCTCATCCAAATAGGCGCCTTAGGATTGGTTACTATTACCACTACCCTATTAAGTCTCTTAGGTCAAAGATTGTCTCTTTCAGGGCATTTAAGTGCTAAGAACAGTGTTAGTAATGTCACCAATGACAAATCTCTCTCCTATTACCTTGTTTTTACGCTAGGCTTTACAATTTTAATAGAATTCAGTATAGCCTTGAGTCTTTTCCCCCAGTTTATCCAACATCTTCCTTTTAGTGAGGCGATATTTTACTCTTTATTTCACGCCGTGTCTTCTTTTTGCAATGCTGGATTTGCTTTATTCTCTAACTCTCTGGTGGACTTTAGAAATAATATCTCTATAAATTTATCCATTATGCTTTCTATTATTATAGGAGGTTTGGGATTTGGAATTTGGCTAGATATAAAATCCCGATTTATCAGTAAAGAGAGTAAGTTTCTTTCCCTTCAGACATTAATTGCATTGCGAGCTTCTATTTTTTTAATTTTTCTAGGGGCTTTCGTGTTCTATATATTAGAAAAAAATAATGTGTTGGCTCATTTATCTTTGAGGGAGCAGATATTAAGCGCATTTTTTGCTTCTGTCAATCTTCGTACAGCAGGTTTTAACACGATAGACCTTGGTCAAACAAACGAAGCCTCTCGCTTTTTCTCTCTCTTGATGATGTATATAGGAGCCTCTCCTGGATCTACAGGGGGAGGGATTAAGACCACTAGTTTTATGGTATTGTGGGCTGCCGTACATGCTTCTATAACCAATAACCAAAATGTAATAATTTTTGGGAAAAGAATTGATGATTCCCTCATAGCTCAAGCGTGGACTCTAGTATTTAATTCTCTCTCTTGGATATTTGTGGTAGTATTAGTTATCAGTGCTGTTGACAAGTTCCCCCTATCCGCTGTTGCCTACGAAACTTTCTCTGCTTATGCTACCGTAGGGGTTTCAACAGGCATTACGTCATCTTTATCCCCTATTTCTAAAGTGTTAATTTCAATTACGATGATTTTAGGGCGTATAGGGCCTACTACTGTCATGCTTGCCTTCATCGGAAAACAAACAAAACCTAGTCTCATTAAAACCCCTCCAGAAAAATTGTCTATAGGCTAAAATAAATCTTTCTTTTTTCCTGAGAATGAGTTATAATGGGTTAAGTATTATTAATTTTTCAAGGGGCGTTCATGAGTAACTCCAATAAATCTTCTCAAATAATTCGTCAAGAATTTCTTGATTTTTTTCAATCTAAAAAACACACCATAGTATCTTCTGCTTCTCTTGTCCCTGATAACGATCAGACACTTCTTTTTACCAATGCTGGGATGAATCAATTTAAAGACGTCTTCCTTGCCACAGGGTCTCGTCCTTATACAAGGGCAACAGACACTCAAAAAGTAATGCGTGTTTCTGGGAAACATAATGATTTTGATGATGTGGGAAGAGATACCTATCACCATACTTTCTTCGAAATGTTGGGGAATTGGAGCTTTGGTGACTACTACAAAAAAGAAGCTATTATTTGGGCATGGGAACTTCTTACAGAAGTATGGGGACTCCCTAAAGAAAGACTTTATGCTACAGTCTATAACTCAGATGAAGAAAGTGCTAATATCTGGAAAACCGAAACAGACATCAATCCTGATCATGTGCTATTCTTTGATGAAAAAGATAATTTTTGGGAAATGGGAGTAACAGGGCCTTGTGGGCCTTGTAGTGAAATCCATATAGATTTAACTAAAGATTTGTCTAAGAGTATAGGGGCTAAAGGTGTTAATGCTGACGACCCACTCTTTATGGAATTGTGGAATCTTGTCTTCATTCAATATAATAGACAAGAAGACGGCTCTCTTGCTGATCTTCCTTCTAAACATGTAGACACAGGAATGGGATTTGAACGTATTGTGGCTGTCCTCCAAAATAAAAACTCTAATTATGATTCAGACCTTTTCACCCCTATTATTGATTTTTTAGGAAAAGATTCAGGAATTGCTTATACAGATGATGTTCAGGGAACACCTCATAGGGTAATTGCAGATCATATTAGAGCCTTGACTTTTGCTATTGGGGATGGAATTATTCCCTCTAATGAAGGTAGAGGCTACGTCATCCGTAAAATTCTACGTCGTGCTATTCGTTTTGGAAAAGAATTGGGTTATACAAATCCTTTTTTATATAAATTAGTGGCTATCGTTACAGAAATTATGGGTAGTACTTTCCCAGAAATTCACGATAGGAAAGCATCAATAGAATCTGTTATAAAGGCAGAGGAAGAATCTTTTTTCCGTACCTTAAATAAAGGATTTGACAAGATTAAAGAACTCATCGCTCATACCAAATCCACTAAAAATACTACTATCAGTGGAGAAGATGTTTTTCTTCTTTATGATTCTATGGGGTTTCCTGTAGATTTTACAGAGCAAATCCTTAAAGACGAGGATCTAAATTTTGATCAAAAACGTTTTGCTCAATTAATGGAAGAACAAAAAGAAAGGGCACGAGCTGCTTGGAAAGGAGAGGGGATTAATTTCTCAGCCTTTGGAAATCTTCCTAAAACTAGCTATGTGGGAGAAAACGAATTTCAAAATGATGCCACTATTTTAGGAATTGTCATTAAAGAGAAAAAAGTTTCTTCTTGTAAAGAAGGGGATGATATTGCTATTATTCTTGATAGAACTGTTTTTTATGGAGAAAAAGGTGGACAAGTCGGCGATAGTGGGCTTGTTAAAAGTGGCGAAGAAAATATTATAGAAATTTTTGATACCAAAATATTTGAAGGAAAATACGTACACTTAGGAAAAGTCCTCAAAGGCTTTTTCAAAGACAATCAAACGGTTGTAGCGGTCGTGAACCAAAATCGTAAAAAAGATATTGCTCGTAATCACAGTGCTGCCCACCTTCTCTTTAAAGCACTCAGGGCAGTATTAGGTAATCATATAGGGCAGGCTGGGTCTTTCGTTGCAGAAAATCGTGCTCGTATTGACTTTACTCACCCTAAAGCTGTTAGCCCCGAAGAATTACAAGAAATCACCAAGATTGTAAACCAAGATATTATTGATAATCATCAAACATTTATTACAGAAATGCCTATTGATCAAGCGAAAGCCACAGGGGCAATAGCTGCCTTTGAAGAAAAATATGGAGATATTGTTCGAGTGGTAACTATAGGAGATTCTATAGAATTATGTGGGGGAACCCATATAAATTATACAGGGGAATTGGGGATTTTAGCTATTGTTGAAGAATCCTCTGTATCTGCTGGAACAAGACGTCTTGAAGCTTATGTAGGGAAAACGGCTTTTGATTATATTCAAAAAGTAAGAAGTTTAGAAAAAAAAGTCACCCAAGTGCTTAAATGTGGTGATCATGAGATCATATCTAAAATAGAAAAGATCATCGAGGATAGTAAAGCGAAGGATAAAGAGCTTAAAAAATTAAATGCTCAGCTTGCTGGAGGTATTTTTGACACTTTCTTAGAAAAAGCATTCACAATAGGGACTCATAAAATTATTATAGAAAACATTGTGGGAGATGGAGATACAGTTTTAGATCTGACTAACCATTTCCGAGATAAAGTGAATAGTGGCATTTTAGTGCTTGGTGTTAAAAAATCTGATGGAGAGGCTCTCCTTAGTGTTAGAATTACAGAAAATTTAACGGATAAGATACAAGCTGGAAATATCATCAAAGAAATTTCTCCTATTATAGGGGGGAAAGGTGGGGGAAGAGCTGATCAAGCTATGGCTGGCGGAAAAGACTCTAGCCAATTAGAAAAAGCTTTGAAATCTGCTAAAGAAATGATAACAAGTACTCTTGCTTAAAATTCCAATATATCTAAGATAGTACTATAAATATATTTATTAAAATAATGGAGGCACATATGCTTTTAAAAGAAATTCTCACAAACGATTTTTTTCACATCGGTCTTGAAGCTAATGACAAAGAAGGAATTATCAAGGAAATCGCAAAATTTTTTGAAAAAGCTCACCTTCTAAATTACCAATCCACCTTTGACGCATTGTGGGCTAGAGAGCAAAAAGGATCTACAGGTCTAGGAAAAGGATTAGCTGTTCCCCACGCTCGTGTGCCTAAAGTAGGCTCTATGAAATTAGTTGTGTTTTATTCTAAAGAAGGAAAAGACTTCAAAGCTTATGACAATGTCCCTACTAATCTGTTTTTTGCAGCTATTATTGATGAAGATGCTAATCCTCAAGAACAATTAGAAATGCTTAGAGTAATTGTAGAAACCTATGAATCAACAGATCTTATAGCAGCTTTAAAAGAAGTGACTACCACTAGCTCTTTAAAAGAAATTGTTGTCCGTCGTATTACAGAAACCCAAAACGGATAATATTAAGGATACTATGTCAAAAACTGTTTTACTTTATCTCCTCGTTTTTACGTTTTCTTTGTCTTACAGCCAAGAAACTCCTTTGGATGTTGATCTAGATGTCAATATTATAGAAGAGTTTGCCGATATCCCTAAAGTGGAAGAAACGATCGTACGTTTGCCAGAGTTGGGGGAACTAAAAATAAAGTTCCTAGAAGGAGATATAGAAGAAGAAAATCTTTTTCGTTTAGCTAGTTTTTACCTTTCTTACCAACTATATCACCAAGCTGCAGAATTTTATGGACTTTATACAGATAAAGTCGCACAAGATCCAAAACTAATACAAAGAAAAGCCACTGCTCACTATAATAGAGCCTTGTCTTTGTTCTCTTTACAAATATATAAGCCTGCTTTAAAAGAGTTTAATTTAGCCTATTATCATGGTAAAATAGCTGATGCCCTCCGTATGGCAGGGACTGTTACTTTTTTACAAAAAAATAAAGAGAAAAGTCTGGAGTATTGGAATAAGTATCTTTCAGAAAACGCTACACCCAGCCCAGAACGTTCTGCTATAGAAAATGCGGTAGGATTATTGATGAGTCCCGATTTTGAGTTTGAAAAAGAAGAAGTTTCTGAGTCGACCCCTAGTTATAACACCAATAACAGTTCTTGGCCTTTTTTAGATCCAGAGATTATTCCTAACCCCGAAGCCACTTATGATAAAAAAAGAGTTATTTAATGAGGACACATGTTTGAAGTTTTAATGTATATTTTAGTAATCTCGATAGTTTTAATTATCTCCTTAGCTGTCGCTCATATGGTGGTGGTGGTTCCTAATAGAGATTATCGTATTAAAGAGCTATTAGAAAAAGGGCAAAGCGAAGAAGCTATTCTTTATCTCAAAACACTCCTCAAAAAAGAGCCCCACAATCCCCATCTTTTATTTAAATTAGCAGAAATCTATTGGTTGCTACATCACTACGACGAAGCAATTGGCATCTATGAAAATCTTTTAGAAAACTTTCCATCGAAAAAGGGAGATGAATATCAAAAGATTCTTTATCATTTGGCATCTTGGTATAAAAAAGAGGGGCAAATTGTATACGCTTTTGATTTGGCTAGTAAGTTATTAAAGATCGATCCTCGCCCTACTGCTCACCAAGCTCTTATGGGAGATATTTTTATGCTTCAAGAAAATTATAGAGGTGCTTTAGATCATTATAAAAAAGCCGTTTCAGAAGATTCTAAAAATGTGGATGTGTGGCGTAATATGGGAGATATATATTTTTTAGAATCCCAATTTAATGATGCTTTTGGAGCCTATTCTCGAGTGATAGGATTAGAGCCAAAAAGTGCTTTCATATGGTATCGAATGGGAGAATGTTCTGAAAATCTAAAAGATTTTTCAAAGGCCCTAAAGTTCTATGAAAAATCTTTCTCTTTAGGAGGGGGACTTGTAGCTTTTAATGCCACTTATCAATTGGCTGGTATTCACGATATTTTAAAGCAACCAAAGCAACGATTGCAAGCTTTAGAAAGAGCTCGCAATATTATTAAAGAAAATCCTCAACTTCCTATAGATAATTCTAAGAATATCCTTGTACGTTACGACATTGCAGAATACTACTTAGAAGATGGTAATGCCGAACTAGCTGTTTTAGAGTGGGCAGCTATTTTAAAGCTTACCTCTAATTACAGAGACACAAGAGAAAAATATGAAAATCACTCTGCTCTCCAATTAAACGACTTGTTTAAAGATATGCTTACAAATTCAGGGGTTGAATTAATAAATAACCTATCCACTTTTATTAATTCTTTAGGGCTTACTATAGACTCTTGTCACCCTACTTCTGTGGAAATGATAGATATTGTCGCCTCAGAGATGCATGGGAAATGGAGAAACGAAAAACGAAGAAAATTAGCCTTTTCTTTTTGGTGTACAACAGAGTCTGTCCCTTTAGATCTAGCACTAAGATTAGCAAAATATCTTCACGCCCAAGGTGTTTCAAAAACATGCCTTATTTCTGCTGGCCCTGTCCTTTCTGATGTACGAGAAGCTTTGAGGCAAAAATCAATAGAAGTGTATGATAGAAATAATATTATGGAGCTTATAAATGCCCAAAAAGAACTCTCCAAAATACGTTAAGCACCTCTTCTTGAAAATTATTATATACGCTATTACCTTTATTGTAAGTGTATTTTTCTTTTATGAAATAAGTACTATTGGAAATCCTTTTATGGACCCTTTTCCACCTTATATTATATGGGGTGGGATGTTTGTTATTATTATTTCGTTGGTCTACCGTATTGTTCAAGTATCAAAATCTTAGTTATTGAGGAAAATTATGTGGCTCTTAGAAAAAGAAGCTGGTTTAGAATATTATTATCACCCTTTTTTTGATAAAACAAGTTTTTATAGTCCTGAAAGACGTTCTCGTATTTTTGTAAACTCTGACAAGGCTTATCCTATACAATCTTGCTCTAAGCAATATGAAGAAAAATATTGTGCCTTTTGTCTTGGAGAATTAGCACAAGCTACGCCCGAAAAAGAAAGAATTATCCGTCAAGGGAATGCCCTACAAACTATTATTTATCCTGACTTAACACCCCCTTATGATCAAGAAGTTTTATTTAGAAGACAAGGGAATTTATTTGAAATTATTAGTTACCAGTATTGGAAAGAAAAATATGGTCTATCCATCAGCCCTGAAAACAAAGAAAGATTAGATAAAGCATTCGAGGATCCTCTACAAAGAGAATCTCTTGAAGACCTTGTGAGAATAAAATCCCTAAGAATGGGAATTGATAGTGAATTTCAAACAATACAAGAAGTTAAATCTATGTGTGAGTCTTTTTATTCGGGCTATCACGAATTAATAACTTCGGGATCTCATTACCTACCCCATGCTATTAAAAGCTCTGAATTGTTTCACTCTGGATATATACCTTACGAAGACCATAGAATTTCTTATCAGATGATTTGTCGTACCTTAAAAGATATGGTAGAAAAAAACCCTTTTATTACTTATATTGCCGTGTTTCAAAATTGGCTATCCTTAGCTGGGGCATCTTTTGAACATTGGCATAAACAAATTATTGGACTTGACTATTGGGGCTTACCTCTGGAAAGAGAAGCCGAACAAGCAAAAACAAATCCTGCGATATATAGAGATTTTGTCCATGAGATAGCTCTTAAAAGAGATCTTTACGTTGCCGAAAATGAATATGCGATTGCCTATGTAGAAATAGGTGGTAAGACAGGGCAAATTACGATATGCTCCAAATCTAAAAATTTGAGACCTTATGAACATACTACAGACGAGATTGATGGAATGAGTGATTTAAGTCATGCAATTATACGTAGTTTAACTCCTCTTACACCTTATAATGAAGAATGGTTTTTTACCCCTTTTAATAGTGAATTCCGTACTCCTTGGCGTGTGATTATTAACCTTCGCACCACTACTTCCGCAGGCTTAGAGAATATCTCTAGAATATCTGTTAACCCTATATCTATATCGGAATTAGCCCTTGCTACTCGTATACATTTAGAAGAAGCAAAAAAAGACATTGCCTCTGATATTAGTATCCATCCTAAAAATATATCAAAAAATATCTTCCAATACATCTCACAAAAGTAAAGATTTACCTTTATATTTTCAGATAAATATAGTAAGATAATAAATAAAGAATATATATTTGAGCCCCCACCTATAGGAGTATATTTATGAATCTTTTAAAATACTTTCTGTTTTTTAGTATTTTTTTCCTCTTTAACACTCAAACTAACTATTCTCAAACAAATCTCCACCCCATATCTCAAGCAATTGTTAGAGATTCTGTAGGTAGTGTTCAAGTCCGTTCTGTATCAGCTCTTACTTGGGCTCCTATAACAGCAGGTATTCGTATCAGTGATAGCACTTTTGTACGTTTAAATTCCTCTGATAGTGTCTTAACCCTCAGCCTCCCAGACGGGGCCTTACTAAGATTGATAGGAATAGGGTCTTTTTATGTTGATTATTTTTCTCGTCCTCTTAATAATACCTATCAAACAAAACTATTTATTTTGTCAGGACGATGGTTTTATAGCGCCAACCCTAATTCATCCGCTCGTTTAATAATGAATACTGATATCACCACTTCTGTTATTAACAACGGGGCTGGTGGTGGATATTTTTATAATGGAACAAATGAATTGGTTGTCCGAACAGGTAGAGGCATTGTTAGTTATAGACAACAAGATGCCAAAGCCTTAGTTGTGAGCGAAAGACAAATGGTAAACTTTAATAGCTACGATGGGTTTTTCAAACCAAAACTAGCTAGTGAAGAAGTTTTTCAAAACTACATTATTCTTCAAGAGACAGGCTCTAGTTTATCCAATCTCTCTTTTAGCCCTAAAGGAGAGTCTCTGGCCGAATCGGAAGATCCTTCAGCGCAATGGAATTCTACTAATAGCTTTATCGTATCTTTTGAAGAAAATTTCTCCAATCAAATATCAGGAATACAAAGAGAGTCTATTCAAGGGGAAGAAATTGATATAAATCAGTTAAAAATTTTAGAAGACCTTAATTTTAAAAAACGTTCTGACTTACTCCAAGTAGTGGTGGGAAAGCTTATAGAAGAAAAACCAAAGAAAACGGTAGCAAAAGAGAAAGAAAAAAAGAAAGCTCCTGTTATTATTCCCCCATCCCTTTTAAAACCTGTAGAAGTGGTAGATTTTGAGATTTTAGAAAAAACTCCTGTCCAAAAAGAGTCTGCTGAGAAGGCTCTCCCCACAGTAAGTCCTCCTACACGAAGACCTACCCAAAAAACATCAAGGCCTAAACAGATAGAAAAAACTGTAGAAGATATAGAAGAAAATACAGATTATAATGAATTACTTGAAGGGCTCGAATCTGATGCAGATGCAGAAGCGCAAAAAGCAGCCGAAAAAGCTGAAAAAAACAACCAAAAAACCAAAAAACCAAAAGTAAATATAGAAGTAAAAGACCTTGAGGCGGAAGCTAGAGAAAAAGCTCGAAAAGAGAGAGAAGAGCAAAAAAAACGTGATGCAGAAGAGCTGGCTAAAAGAAAAAAAGCTCAAGAAGATGCAAGAGAAAAAGCTGAAAAAGAAAGAGAGAGACAACGACTAGCAGAAGAAATTGCCGCAGCTGAAAAAGCTGCGGCAGAAAGACGTGCTCAAAGAAAAGCTAGGGAAGCATCTTCTGCTGCCAAAGAAAAAGCTGCTAAAGAAAGGGCTGCCCAAAAAGCAAAGGCAGCAGAAGAACTAGCCAGACAAAAAGAAAGAGACCTCCTAGCTCAAGAAAGAGCTCAAAGAAAGGCTAGAGACGCATCTGCTGATGAAAAAGAAAGAAAGGCTAAAGAAAGAGCTCAAGCTGCAGAAGAACTAGCCAGACAAAAAGAAAGAGACCTCTTAGCTCAAGAAAGAGCTCAAAGAAAGGCTAGAGAAGCCTCTGCTGATGACAGAGAAAGAGCTGCCCGAGAAAGAGCTGCTCGAGAAAAAGAAGAAGCAGAGGAACTAGCTAGACAAAAAGAAAGAGATCGTCTAGCTCAAGAAAGAGCTCAAAGAAAGGCTAGAGAAGCCTCTGCTGATGACAGAGA